>JBBSHP010000159.1:0-8210 GCA_038232555.1 Bryobacterales bacterium | reverse complement strand
CAACAAGCCGGAATGGATGATCCTGGATGTCATCCCCGTTATCCCCCCGGAGCTTCGTCCGCTTGTTCCATTGGATGGGGGCCGCTTTGCTACCTCCGATCTTAACGATCTCTACCGCCGTGTGATCAACCGCAACAACCGCTTGAAAAAGCTGATCGAGCTGCATGCTCCGGACGTGATCGTCCGGAATGAGAAGCGCATGCTCCAGGAAGCCGTTGACGCGCTGTTCGACAATGGCCGTCGCGGACGCGTTCTGCGAGGCGCTAATAACCGCCCGCTCAAATCTCTCTCCGATACGCTGAAAGGCAAGCAGGGCCGCTTCCGTCAGAACCTGCTCGGCAAGCGCGTCGATTACTCCGGCCGCTCGGTTATTGTCGTCGGGCCCGAACTGAAGCTGCACCAGTGCGGTCTTCCGAAGAAAATGGCCTTGGAGTTATTCAAGCCGTTCATATACCACCGTCTCGAACAGCGCGGCCATTGCACTACCATTAAACAAGCCAAAGAGCTGGTGGAGCAGCAGGATCCTGTGGTTTGGGACATCCTGGAAGAGGTGATCAAAGATCATCCGATTCTACTCAACCGAGCTCCCACGCTGCATCGACTGGGCATTCAGGCCTTCGAGCCGGTGCTGGTGGAAGGTAAAGCAATCAAGCTGCACCCGCTGACCTGTACCGCCTTCAATGCCGATTTCGATGGCGATCAGATGGCCGTGCACATCCCGCTGTCGCCCGAAGCCCAGATCGAGGCCTCCACCTTGATGCTGGCTTCGAACAACGTTCTGTCGCCCGCACACGGAGCGCCCATCGCCATCCCGACACAGGATATGGTTCTGGGGCTGTACTATCTCACCAAGTCGCGGCCTGGCACCAAAGGAGAAGGGCGCACCTTTGCTTCCACCGACGACGTTTTGATCGCGCTCGAAATGGGTGAAGTCGAGACGCTCAGCCCAATCAAGCTGCGCTACACCGGCAAAGTGATCGATCTCACCAAGGCATTCGACAGCCAGAACGTCGTCCACACGGAGCCGATCGAGTTCGTGAAGCAGTACATGGACACGACCGTCGGCCGCGTCATTTTCAACGATGTTCTTCCCGAAGATATGCCGTTCATCAACGGCTTGCTCAAGAAGAAAGGCCTTGCGCAGCTCGTTCAATACTGCTACCTGCGGTTTGGCTTGCAGGTCACGGTGCAGATGCTCGATGGAGTCAAGAATCTTGGCTTCCTCTATGCTACTCGCGCCGGCATTTCGATCGGAATCGACGACATGGTAGTTCCGGGCGAGAAGGCCAAGCTCGTCAAGAATGCCGAGAAGGCCGTCATTGAGGTTCAGGCGCAATATCAGGAAGGCGCTATCACCCACGGCGAACGCTACAACAAAATCATTGAGATCTGGTCGAAGGTGACCGAACGCGTCTCGGATGAAATGTTCAAGTCGATGGAAGAGGACGCCCGTACTGGCCGTTATCTCAACCCGATTTACATCATGGCCGACTCCGGAGCGCGCGGTTCCAAACAGCAGATCCGCCAGCTCTCTGGCATGCGCGGACTGATGGCCAAGCCATCGGGCGAGATTATCGAAACGCCAATTACAGCTAATTTCCGTGAAGGCCTGAACGTGCTGCAGTATTTCATTTCAACGCACGGCGCGCGCAAGGGCTTGGCCGATACTGCTTTGAAGACGGCCGACTCGGGCTATCTCACGCGGCGGTTATGCGATGTGGCCCAGGACGTAATCGTCACTGAAGACGATTGCGGTACTGGCGATGGAATCCACGTCGAGCCGATTATTGAATCTGGCGAAATCATTGAGCCTCTGCGCGATCGTATTGTCGGCCGCGTCGCTCTTGAAGATCAGCTTGATTACGAAGGCAACATCATCGTTGCCGTCAATTCCGAGATTACTGAAGAGTTGGCGGGCGCGATTCAGGCCGCGGGAATCGAGCGCGTCAAGATCCGGTCCGTTCTCACCTGCGAGTCCAGGCGAGGGGTGTGCCAACTTTGCTACGGGCGCAATCTCGCCACCGGCCGTATGGTGGAGCGCGGAGAAGCGGTTGGTATCATTTCGGCGCAGTCCATCGGTGAGCCGGGAACCCAGCTCACGATGCGTACCTTCCACGTGGGCGGTACGGCCACCGGCTCGAGTGAGCAATCCAAGCAGGACGCCAAGTCGGATGGCTTCGTGAAATTCATGGGCATCACCACCATCAATAACGCCAAGGGTGAACTGATTGTCATGAACCGCAACGGCATCCTGGCGATCATTGACGACAAGGGCCGCGAGAAGGAACGCTACCCGGTGGTCTATGGAGCCAAGGTGTTGTACGGCGATGGAGCGGCTGTCAAAGCCAACCAAATCCTTCTGGAATGGGATCCATACACGTTCTCCATTCTTACCGAAGTCACCGGAACGATTCACTTCAAGGATCTGCATGAAGGGATCACGCTGCAGGAGCAGGTAGACGAGATCACCGGCATGTCGCAATGGGTGGTGATGGATGCGCCCGACGAGAAGCGCCAACCCATGGTCATCGTTCGTCCCCAAGGTGGGACCAAAGCGGACGAAAAGCGCTACCTGATGCCGACCCATGCTCACCTTATGGTGCAGGACGGGGAGGAGGCCCACGCGGGCGATGTCGTTGCCAAGATCCCGCGCGCCACCACCAAGACTAAAGACATCACCGGCGGTCTGCCGCGCGTGGTTGAGTTATTCGAAGCGCGTAAGCCCCGGGAGACCGCGGTTATCTCTGAGATCAACGGAATCGTCAAGTACGGCGAGATCAGCAAAGGTATGCGCAAGATCTCTATCGTGGCTGACGATGGCCAGCAGATCGATTACTCGATCCCGCGCGGTATCCACATCAACGTTCAGGAAGGCGAGCGCGTGCGTTCGGGCGACCCACTGATGGATGGACCTCGCAATCCTCACGACATTCTGCATGTGCTCGGTGAAAAAGAGCTGCAGAAATACCTGGTGAACGAAATCCAGGAAGTTTACCGCCTGCAGGGTGTCAATATCAACGATAAACACCTGGAAGTAATCTCCCGGCAGATGATGCGCTGGGTGAAGGTGGACGACATTGGGGATACCGAATTTCTCCCCGAAGAAGTGGTGGACAAGTTCCGCTTCCGTGAAGAGAATCAGCGGGTGATCGAATCGGGTCAGCTTCCGGCGCAGGGCCGGGCAGTGTTGCTGGGCATTACCAAGGCTTCGCTTTCGACCGATTCGTTCATCTCAGCCGCATCCTTCCAGGAAACCACGCGTGTGTTGACGGAAGCTGCCATCAACGGCAAAGTCGACGACCTGCGTGGACTCAAGGAGAACGTCATCATGGGCCGCCTGATCCCGGCGGGCACTGACATGGAATACTACCGGGGCGTGAAAATCGCCGGGGAAGATGTGGTGGAAGAAGAGCCCATCTACGATGCGGATGCAGCGCTAGCAGGCGATCTCAGCGTCTACGATGAAGAGGCTCGTACCATCTACGCGGGTGGTCTCAGCGAAGAGGCAGCTCCGGAAGAAACCCTGGCCGAATAAATTAATTGATCCAACACGCGCGGGCCAGGCTGGTTCCGCGTCTGCTTCGCTATGCTGCGCTTCTAAAAAGTCGACGCGATCGGCAGCAGAAGGCATGCTACATTCATGCCTACTATGAAAGCAGCTCAAGTATCCCGACGCGGTGGTCCGATCGAGATCGTAGAGCGTCCGATTCCTGAGCCCGGTCCCGGACAAGTACTTTTGCGCGTGGAAGCATGCGGCTTATGCCACAGTGACTCCTTAACGAAGGAGGGCCACTGGCCGGGGGCATCCAATACCCGCGCGTGCCGGGACATGAGGTCGCCGGATCGATTCATCGCCTCGGGCCGCATACAGGGCCCTAGAAGATCGGTCAGCGAGTTGGCGTCGGCTGGCACGGGGGACACTGCACTTTCTGCAAGCCGTGCCGCCGCGGCAATTTCGTAAACTGCGATGGTCTGCAGATACCGGGAATCGGCTACGATGGCGGATATGCCGAGTACATGCTCACCTCGGCGCAGGGCTTGGCACCTATTCCAGACATCGTCAAGTCTGAAGAGGCAGGACCGATTCTGTGCGCGGGTGTGACGACGTTTAATTCCCTCCGTCATAGTGGGGCCTTGGCTGGCGATCTGGTGGCGGTCCAAGGGTTGGGTGGGCTCGGCCATCTCGGTGTGCAGTTCGCCAACAAGATGGGGTTGAAACGGTCGCAGTCGGACGCGGTCAAGACAAGCGAGAGATGGTCATGCGTTTGGGCGCGCATCACTACATCGACACTGAGCGGGGAAAACTGGCGCCCGCCCTGCGTAAGCTGGGAGGAGCTAAAACCATTCTGGCCACGGCGCCGGATGCCAAAGCCATGACGCCTCTCATCGACGGCTTGGGAATAAATGGAGTTCTCCTGGTGGTTGGCGCGAGCCCTGATCCGCTGCAGGCAACTCCGATTCAACTGATCGGGGGGCGTCGATCGGTGCGAGGCTGGCCTTCCGGTATCTCGACGGATTCCGAGGATGCACTCCGCTTCTGCGCGTTCTCAGGAGTGCGTCCGATGATCGAGACATTTTCGCTCATGGAAGCGGCCGCCGCATACGAACGGATGATGAGCGGGAAGGCTCGCTTCCGCGTAGTCCTGGTCACCGGGCCGCAGGCGTAAGCAATCCCTCGTCCTCCGCGATCAAAGCTTTGGAGCGGCGCTCCAAGAAGACGAACCTTCCGGCCAGCGCCGCTGCAAGCAGGGCCACGGCAGCCATCACAAATGCCGCGGAGTATCCAAAGTGGTTGGCCACGGCTCCCGCGCCGAATGAACTGACTCCGACGAACAGGTCGTAAAAGGCGCTAAGCACACCGACCGCCGACCCACGCTCTCTTTCCGGCGTCTCACGCAGCACAGTGGACGCAATCGAGGACCACGGAAATGAGAAGCCGAGTCCCAGAACTGCCGCTGCGGCAATCGCCACGGCGGGTCGCGGTCCCATCGCTAACACCAGCAACCCCAACATCATCGCCAGCAACCCTCCGTAGAAGGTCTTAGCGGGATGAATCCGGTCCGGCAAGCCGCCCAGGAAAAAGCGTGAGAAGAGGATCATCAGTGCATATGCTGAGAAAGCAGCCCGTCCCGAATTACCGTGCTGTGCCAAGTGAAGAATCAGAAATCCTGCCACCACCGGGTATTGCACGTTCACGAAACCTACCGCGATGCCTGGCCCGATGAGCGAGGCAGGCAGCCATCGACGCCGGACGCCCGATAGTTCGGGTGCATAGTCTTCTTTGATGCGGGTGAGAACGACGAATGCAAGGCTAGCCGCAATCACCTGCATCACCGCAGCACGCTCGAAGGAACCCAGCCAAGTCCCAAGCACGGGACCAACGGAGATGCCGCCCCAAATTCCGCTGCTCAGATATCCCAAGGCCTGTGCGCTGCGGTGAACGCCGGCCATCTCGACGACCCAGGCAGCGGCGCCTGTGTAGAGGCAAGCCTCTCCAAAGCCCTGGAGAATCCTGCCCAAGTACGCTCCGGCAAGTCCCAGAGGCAAGAGATAAGCGGCACCGGCTAGCGCACAACTGAACAGACCTGTCAGGAGCGCCGGCTTACGGCCCCGGCGGTCCGCCAGAGGACCCGAGAAGAAGCGGCTGGCCAGCGCGACGAACGAAAATATGCCAATGACGAAGCCAACCGTCTGGTCGGACCCGCCAAGATCATGCCGGATGTGCGGAGCCAATCCCGGCAACACCGTTCCCATCCCAAGAAATCCGAGAAACGTTGCAGCGATGAGAGACCAGAACCGCGCACTGAAGGTATGCGCGTGCAACCCCATTAATCTAATTGTAATTGGTGGCACGTGCGCGACCGGGCAGCGCTACCATGAAGCTAGATGACCTACCCTGAATACGCCATTTTTCCGATGCGCCAAGAACTCGTCAGTTTCGGTTTGGAAGAGGCCAGAACAGCAGCGGATGTAGATCGCTTGCTTGGGCCCGATAGCGGTACGGTATTGATGGTGGTGAACTCCATCTGTGGCTGCGCAGCAGCGAAGGCGCGGCCCGGTGTGGGACAGGCGCTGCGGCACGGGGTAAAGCCGGGCAAAGCCGCAACGGTGTTCGCAGGCGCAGACGTGGAAGCGGTTCAGCGCCTCCGGCAAATCTTGAAAGCGTACCCACCTTCCTCGCCATCCATAGCCCTTTTTCGAGATGGAGAGCCCGTTTACGTGATGCATCGCGGCGATATTGAACCGCGCAACAGTGTCCAAATCGCCGCGCTTCTTACAGATGCCTTCGATCGGTTCTGCGCATCCGATCCTGCCCACAAGTAAGGCGTTCCCTTACTGGCTGACTGCAGTATAGAGCGTCTGCGTACCTGCCGATCCACCCAAGTTGAAGCTGAGCGGGACAGCAAGATTGTTCGCAATCGCCGGAACCACTACGTTGAACTGGTAAAGACCAACGAAGTTGGGAGCTAGTCCTTTATAAGGGAGCGTTGCGGGCGTACTGCCAAACAGAAGTGAGAGTGGGTTTGAGAGGCTGTCGACCTGCCCCACGATCTGCCCGGCTGGGATATTTGGACTGACCGGCCCGAATCCTACACCGTACATTGTGACGGTTTCACCAGGATGAGCGGGACGCGAATTGACGCCCGGAATGGAGCCTTGTGGGGCCACAAACGTTCCGTCCGGCAGGATAGCCACGACGTATTGCCTGCCACTGATATTGAAGGAGGGCGGTGCCAGCAAGCCGGGCTGCACAGTATTCACAGTTATGGAGTAGTTGGCGCTGGTTCCGTTGGCGTTAGAGACTGTCAGCAACTGTGGGCCGGTTCCTACGTTGGATGGAATCTGCGCATTCACTTGCGTTGGACTGACGTAGTCGACAAAAGCTGCTTGACCGCCCACGGTAACTCTCACGCCATCCAGTGACGTGGGCGCGTTGGCCCCGTTGAAATCCGAACCGCCCCAGCCGCGCGTCGTCGTCGCCAGATTCGATCCATAGATCTCAATCCAGGAGCCCGGAGCAATGCTGCTGAAGCCGCCAAAAGCAGCCGCGCTCACCACTCCATTGGCTGCGATGGCGGGGCTGCCCGCACCTGCCGGTCCGGAAAGAACAAGCGACAAACTGTCAGCCATCCCATCGTTATCGGCGCCGTCGGTACGCGTCATTGTGAGCGTGATGCGAATCACCTTTGTGCCCGATGGGACTCCGCCGTTCTGACTGCGCTGCAGCAGGGCACTAACGCCGTTGCGATCCGCCGAGGTGACCGGACCAAGCGTGGTGGATCCCAGCACGGTCCCGCTAAAGTTACGGAACTGGACCGTCAAGACGGCATTGTCCTCCTGGGTCGTAAATCCACCAATCCAGGCCGAGAGTGAATACCTTACATTTCCGGCGTCGATCAGCGTGGCTGCCGACGCGACATCGACATCTTGTGTTGCACTGGACAGCGCGTTGGAAGTTCCGCCGTAAAAATAAAAGCTGCCGCGATCGGGCGGTCCGGGAGAGGATGCATCCAGATTGGCATTAGGCTCAGCGTAGGCGTCGATCGTGAAGAGGCCGGTTCGGCTCCATCCCGGAACATCTACGACGCTGCCATTCAGCGTCTGAGGGTCTGCAACGGCCGGGGTTTCTGCATTCCCGTTTACGATAAGATTCCTCCCAAGCAGTGACTGGGGCGATACAGGAGTGCTCAGGACCAGCGACAAGTTATCCGCTGCACCATCGTTTGTGTTTGAGGACTTCCAGTTCATCTGCAAGACAATGCTGGCGCCACGCGCCCCAATGGGCACGGGCCCGATGGCGCGCCGATACCATAAACCAGTAACACTGGCGCGATCGACATCGGTGACCGGGCCCAGTGTGACGGAACTGAGCTGGCGGCCGCTGGCATCCAGAAACGTGACGCCCATTTGGGCGGACTCTGGCCCCTCCAAATAACCTCCGAGATACGCTGACGCCGCAAACGTGGCCGTGCCCGCATCGATGGCAGCCGAACCAGAGGATAAATCAATGGTTTGGGTGAGGCTGGAATTCGCGGCCGGGATCCCGCCATAAAAGTAATTCTTTCCCCCCGCAAGCGGTTTCACATTGTCGGGCCCGATGTCAAAGTTGGCAGCGTATTGAACTACGTCCGGGGAGCCGGTCGACCTCCAGCCAGGGATCGACGCCACGGGTGTATGACCATCCGGATCACCAGGTCCTGCTTCCGCAT
>JBBSHP010000158.1:0-8231 GCA_038232555.1 Bryobacterales bacterium | reverse complement strand
AAGAGACCTCTGGACGGTCCGCTCTTACGGCCTCTCCTCCCGTCTGTTCGGCCAGCTTAAACACGTCGGCGGGAGTGAAATCGGGATTGTAGTATTGACCTGCCTTAGGAGAGCCCGGACGAATTCCCCGGCCCACTACAATGGCGTTGAGCACGGTATCTGACCCGTACAGTGACCGAACCACTCGCTGATCGGCGAACTGATAGCTAAGACTCAGATTGTCGGTCAGAATCAGAATGGCGCGCCGCCCCTCCGGCCTGGCATTCTTCTTGATGTAATCGGCGGCAGCGGAGATCGATAAATTGATCGCAGTGCCCGCGCCCACGTCGTGATTCTGGACGACGCTGGAGATCTGGCGAGCGCTCTCCGCCAGGTTATCGCTGAAATTTTGGTGCACCTCCATGCGCTTGCCGAAAACCAGAATGGCCACACGATCGCCCGGCCGCAGGTAGCCGAGTGCCTCACGCGCCACCGCCGAGATCCGCTCGATCCAGCGCTGCATACTGCCGCTGATATCGAGCAGAAGAACCAGTGAGAGCGGCTCGGAATCACGCCCGAAATAGACTACGTTCTGCGGCCTGCCCTCATCGGCGATCGTGAAATCGGCTTGCGATAGGCCGGTAATCACGTTTTTCCCATCCACGACCTGCGCGTCAACACGGACATCGGACACACCCGTGCGGAACGTGGCGGCACCCGCCTCCGGCTCCTGCGCGTGCAGCGCGCACGCCACACCGAGTACGATGAAAAGCGTCCGCATGAAAAACATCATCGCCGGTACCGCCGGACATATCGACCATGGGAAGACTGCCTTGGTTCGCGCATTGACCGGCATCGATACCGATCGTTTGAAAGAGGAAAAGCAGCGGGGCATCTCGATCGACCTCGGGTTCGCGCATCTTGATCTATCCGAAAAAGTGCGCCTCGGTTTCGTAGACGTGCCGGGCCATGAAAGGTTCATAAAAAACATGCTGGCCGGTGTGGGGGGCATTGATCTGGTCCTCTTTGTAATAGCCGCTGACGAGTCGATCAAGCCACAGACGCGGGAACACTTCGACATCTGCCGTCTCCTTAATATTACGAAAGGTCTTGTCGTTTTAACAAAAGCGGACCTGGTGGACAGCGACATTCTGGAGTTGGTCCGGCTGGAAGTTGACGAATTTGTGCGGGGCTCTTTCCTGGAAGGCGCTCCCATGTTGGCCGTCAGTGCAACTACGGGATCCGGCCTGCCGGAATTGCGCGCGGAACTCCTCCGCCAAGCCGCCGATGTTCACGAGAAAAGCACTGCCCGCCATCTCCGCCTGCCCATTGACCGGGCTTTTTCGATGCGAGGCTTCGGCACGGTTGTGACAGGAACGCTGATCTCGGGATCCGTTCAACTTGAGCAGGAGGTGGAAGTCTTCCCGCGCCGGCAACGCGTCCGAGTGCGTGGGATCCAGGTGCATGGCGCCGCCGTAGGGCGTGCGAACGCCGGCCAGAGAACCGCATTGAATCTGGCCGGAGCCGAATCTGCGGAGCTTGCACGTGGCATGACATTAGCTGCGCCTGGGCTGTTCCAGCAAGTCTCGCGAATAGACTGCAGCTTGGATCTGCTCTCTTCAGCCAAGCCCTTGCGGAATCATGCACCCGTGCACTTCCATGCCGGGACAGCGGAGATCGAGGCGAAGATCCGGTCGCTGGAGAACCGTGACAGTATCGCGCCCGGCACCCGGTCCTACGTTCGAATCGACCTGCGCGACCCCGTCCTCCTGCTCCCTGGCGATCGCTTTATCGTTCGAATGTTCTCTCCTGTAGTGACCATCGGTGGAGGAGTGATCCTGGACATCGCACCGCCGCGCCGGGGCGACTCATCCAGGCTCTTGCTGCTTGAGAAGGGTAGGTCTAAAGAACGCCTAACCCTGCTGGCCGGCGAATCGAAATTCGGGCTGAGCATGCCTGAGCTGGTGGCGCGCACTGGTTTGTTGGAGTCGGAACTTCGTAGTGCGGTGCAGTCGGATGAGCTGTTTGTGTTTCAGGAGCCGCAATTCTGGGTCATGCACGCCGGCGTCGCCCAGTCCAGACTGGAATCCATCCAAAATGTCCTGAAGAAGTTCCACCGTGAACATCCCTTGATGGCGGGAATCTCGAAAGAAGAGCTCCGCAGCAGGGAATTACCCGGCGCACCGGCCTTCGTTCTGGATGCGTTACTCGCACGATCCAAAACCATCTCCGCCAAGGCTGAGACGGTTCATCTGTCCTCGCACAAGATAGCACTGAAGCAGGATGAAGCGGACGCTGTCGCTAAGATCGAAGGCGCCTTTGAGAGCGCCGGTCTGGCAGTGCCCTCTACCCAGGAAGCGATCGCGAAAGCGGGCGTGGAGAGCTCTCGCGGACGCACGCTGCTGCAGATCCTGTTGAAAGAGAAAAAACTGGTCCGCATCAGCGAAGAGCTGGTGTTTCACGCCAGCGTGCTGGACACGTTGCGGCGCATGTTGGCGGCCCACAAAGGGCAGCGCTTTGGAGTACCTGAATTCAAGGAATGGACCGGAATTTCACGCAAGTACGCGATCCCGTTACTGGAATTTCTGGATAGAGAGCGGATCACTCGTCGGGATGGGGATGCGCGAGTGATGCTGTAGCTTACGTTCAACGGATTCGTCGAAATCGCTTGTTGCAGTCGCGGCACCTGTATGGCACCACCCGTAATCTGGCAAACAACTGATCGATGATCCCTCGCGCGCGCGAAACGCGCACATCGTCGCTCCGGCAGCGCGGGCACTTAACCTTAAGCACGGAACATGATACCTTGCCCTACGTTGTAAACACACTACGGTCTTATCCGAGTACCGCCCTAGCGAGTACCGGCCAGTCCAGCAGGACGATGCGCTGTTGTGAAAACCGGCTCGATGTCGGTGGGGAGGTCGGCCAGTCCATCGAGAATTGTTTTGAGCGCCGGCCGTACTCTTCCTAACTCGTCCAGCAGGCGCTTGGCTCCGGCATAATCGCCGTTTGCTTCAAGCGTGAGCAGATCCCGATCCAGATCGCGCACCGCCGTTTTCATCTTGGCCGGATCTACTTCAAACGTTCCATTCGGCCGTGCGATGAACGCCCCCTTATCCGAGAGGTAATTGAACTGCACTGCCATGCCTTTTCCATGCGCTTCTTTGACCCCGAATCGCAAGGTCCGGAACGAGGAGGCGAGGAAGGTGGTGTACAGTTTGCGTTCCGAATCCGGACCGCCGGGCAGCAGTTTATGGTCGTACATGTACTGCAGCATGAACAGCCCGGTCACGTCCGCTTTGGCCTCTTCGATCGCGCTGTACAGCTCTTTCAGCTCCAGGCGCGGCGTGGTATCCCGCCCGGAGACCCGGATCTGATGCGGGCCGATTCCATGCGTTAGTTCATGAGCAACAATGTGTGTAAAGAACGATTCGAAGCTGACGTCCTTGAGGGTTGCCGGGGGCAGCACACGGCCCGAGATGGGAAGCAAGATCTGCTTGAACTTGGCTTCCTGCACGTTCTTCAACATCACCCGTTTGCTCCCCTTAAGGGTGATCACGCGCTCGTCGTTTGGAAGATTGTAGGCAGCGGTCTGCACGCCATGGTTGCCATCCCCTGCGCTGAAAATCTCGTTGACCACGCGGATAGCCGCCTGGCCGCCCAGCTTCGGATTGCGCAGCTTTGGATCCATGGGCAGGTTGTTCTCAATCTCCTGCAAATGTCCGCCGAAGAACTGGAGCTTGGCCGTTTCGGCGTCGTCGCGCAGGTTCACGTACGATTCGTATCCGGCTTTGTAGCCAAACAACTCATCGTTATAGGTTTCATAGGGACCGATAGTGATGTCGATCGGAGCGTCCAGGTCCATCCAGGCCAGGTCGCTCGCGTAATAATCGTTGGACAGGAAAGCTTCGGCCCGCAGGGTCAGAAATTTCTTGAGAGAGCCATTGCCGGTCAGCGCCGCGGCGTCCCGCAGCAGAGTGGCCGCTTGCTGCAGATCATTTTTGTATTCTTCGCTGTAAGGTACGATTTCGAGGCCCTTCGAGCCCCTCTTAATTACCGCGAAAAAGCCCTGGGCTAGCTCGCGTTGATCTTTTGAGAGGTGGCCGGCCCAGTTTTCGAACTGGTCTTTGGTCAGATCTGCCGGATAGAAGTTAGCGCCCAAGGGTTTTCGCGCCGGCACGCCGGGCAGGAAGGCGGTATGGCCATCCAGATCCGACCACGGCCCTTTGTTCATCCAGAAATAACGCAAACGCGCTCGGCCGAGCGGCGTCGTGTCACGCTTCAGTTCCGCATACAAGGCCTGATTGCCACTCCACAGTTGCTGCAGGAAGATGTCGTCGATCAGGCGCGACGCCTGGATAAGTTTCAGGAGCGCCTGTCGATCGCCGGTTGAAAGCTGGCTGAGATCGGCGTGCAGCTCCACACGTGAAAACCGCGCGGTCATTTGTTCGAGTTGCGCAAGACCGGGAATCGTTTCAGAGAGTAATGTTGTCATCGCGAATAGGCAGGGCAGGACGATTTTCATGCGTTCAACCCATGATAAACTTTGTCCGTGCCCGCTTCCTCGGCTAAGCAGGCCTACTCGCGACAAGAAGTGCTTCGATTGCTCGCCGTCTCCGAGCGCCAGCTCCGGAGCTGGGAGCGCCAGCGCTTAGTGGCCGTTTCCGAATCTTTCAGCTTCACCGATCTGATTGCCTTACGGGCGTTGGCTGAATTGCGCGCCAGCAAGATTCCAGCGGCCCGTATGCGAGACGTTCTGGCTGCTCTACGCGAGAAGTTGCAGGATGTGCGAAATCCATTGGCCGAAGTGAAAATCTATCTGCGTGGCCGTAAAATCGAGGTCCAGCTCGGCGCCAGCAAAATGGAACCGCTTTCCGGACAGTTACTGCTCGATTTCGACGCGGAGGCGCTTACCAACCTGGTCTCCTTTCCGCCGCCATCGGCTACGCCGAAGCACAAGAGCAGGAAGGAAGCGGAGCAGTGGTTCGAGACAGGTTTGGAGCTGGAACAGCGCGGCGCGCCAGTGGAAGACGTCATACACGCCTACCGGCAAGCGGCAACGCTCGACCCTGCCTCGGCCGGCGCTCTGGTGAATCTCGGCACGGTCTATTTCAACGAACGCAATTTCGATGAAGCGGAGCGGCAGTATATGCGGGCATTGGAAGTGGATGTCAACTATGCCCTGGCCCACTTCAATCTAGGAAATCTGTTCGATGAGATGGGCGACCGGCCCCAAGCTCTTACCCATTACCAAGCGGCCCTCGGCATTCATCCGAACTATGCGGATGCGCACTACAATATCGCGCTGCTGTATCAATCGGTTCATCAGAACATGAAAGCCGTACAGCACTGGAAGACTTATCTGAAGCTCGACCCGAACAGCGAATGGGCCGGGATTGCGCGCCGGGAGCTTGGCAAGCTGAAGGACTCGACGATCGTGCAAGGGTCGGGACTGAGGCCCCTGAAGTAAGCTAAGGAAGTCTAAAGCACTGCCGCGAACGGATTGAAGCTGGTACTAACGTCCAATGGATCGATGCCTTCCTGTCGTTTGAGAAAGTTCACAACCAGATACGTCAGCGGAGTTGCCAGCACCTCCATAGAGGACTTTTCCAAAGTAGCCGGACAGGATGAGCGTGGCGATCAGCTTGGCATTGAGTGTCCCGCCAAAAGCCAGGACCATCAACACCACCGTATCGACGGCTTGGCCGACCACAGTTGACCCCACGGTGCGGGTCCATAGATGACGGCCACGCGTCATGATCTTCATCTTCGCCATGACGTATGAATTGGCGAACTCGCCGCACCAGAATGCGATCAGGCTGGCGAATACCAGGCGAGGGATGAAGTTGAAGACTGTCGCGAACGCAGCTTGGTTCGGCCAGTCCGGCGCAGGCGGAAGCGCAACGGTGATCACGCCCATAATCGCGAGCAGGCCCGACGCGAGAAACCCGATCCAAATAGCACGGCGGGAAGCGGCGTAGCCGTACACCTCCGTGAAGACGTCGCCAAAAATGTATGTAATCGGAAACAGCAGTTGAGCGCCGCTGATGCGGAACGGCCCGAACGCGCAAATCTTCTGGCCAACCAAATTGGAAATGAGAAGCACGACCACGAAGATGGCCAAAAGGAGATCGAAGTAGCGATAAGCGCGGGGCAATTAGAACTCTAGCACGGCCATTCTGCGGTCCGTTTCAAAAGGATCGCCGGTGGCGTTGCGGCCGTTTTCAGGAACATTGGTGCGGTCTACCAGCGCCAGGCCGCGCACGCGACCCGTGAACAAAAGATCGTTCACCACCTTCGCGCGCTCTTTGTCGATCTGTGGATCAACGCGATGAATGAAAGTACGGTGTTCTTCGGAATAATCGATTCCGATGTCGTGTGTCGCGGCACAGACCCAGACCTGTTTGCCTTGAAAGCGTTCCGGCCGAAGCCAGAGCCGCAGATGATGCCGCTGCGCAAACGTATTGTTCTGCTTTTGAAATACGAGATCCGGAGGCGCGCCATCCAGAAGCAGCGTAGATACGGGAGCCTCCTTGTAACCGCGCATTTCGACGATGGCCTTGAAGGTCTCCAGTTTGGATTGGCCCGTCAAGGGATCCGCCGGAAACCATCCCGTCTCTTTGAAGGCGCTCTCGATGGCTGCACGGGTGCCGATAAACATAAGGTTCGTGATATCGGAGGGACGCGGCGGACTTTCCGCCATAGTCCGGACAGGCTGGCGGGCCATGAGGGCGTTGAGGTCAGAGGAATGCGAGACAGCCTTCAACTCCGGAGCATCGCGCGTTTCCCAACGCAATGGCTTGGTCAGCTCAATCGTCATCTCTACACCCGGCTCATAGTGAATTGAGGGGTCGGCCGCCTTCACGATCGCCTCTTTGGCAGTGCCGAGCAGATCGCCGAGCGCCGGATACTTTTGCGACACTTTGTTGATCCCCTGATCCAAGCGGGCCGAGGCGGTCTGGGACGCGATGATGCCCAGGATCCGCCCCTGCTCATCGACTGTCTCGCGGGCGTTGTCGATGTCCACCAGCTTTGCCGCGAGTTTGGCCTTGGAGCCGTGCGGAACTTTCAACTCCTGGAACTGCAGGCTGACGACGCTCTGCTCGTCGGGTTTAGTAGACGACTTAGCGTCTTGGATCAGCCCGGCTAAATGAGTGCCTTGCGGAATTGCGAACCGACCCTCCACGAGCACCGGCGCGATGACGATAGCCTCAAAGGGCTGCTTCGCCTTGGCCAAATTGCTATCGATGGTGGTCGTCAACCGGATCTGAATCTGGGTGCCCGTTGGAATATCAATAGACGCCCCGAGGGCGCCCACTGAGAACGTGAGGAGCAACGCGAGTGAGTGCCGATGCATCGCTTCCATTATCCAATCTCTACGACGTAAACTTGGGCGTGCCCGTTGCGGTCGCTGGCAAAAGCGACCAGTTTCTCATCATGAGAGAAGGACGGGTGTGGGTGGGTCCACTGCGGGCCATAAACGGAGTCGGTGGGCGTCTCCATCCAGCTCAGGTTCCCTGGATCTCCGCTGCTGGCCTTTACAAAATCGGCTTTCAGAGCGTAGCGCGAGGTTCGCCATTGCGAGCCCTGATTACTCGATCCCGATTGACAGAGCTGCGTTCGCGCACCTGTGGGCACGTCTACCAGGAACAGCCCGTGGTCGGGATGATTCGTGTCGCACAATACTTTAGTCCCCAGCCCATTCGAAGCGATGTGCCAGGCGTTGAAGGCGGCGATGGGCGAAATTTGGAGCGACTCCCAGTTCATGCGATTCAGCGAGAACGGCCATCCGACGAAGACCAGGTCGCCGGTGCTACCCAGAAACGTCTCATGAACGACGAACTCGTCGTTGGCATGCTGGTACATACACTCCAGCCCGGAACCGTCCTGCCGGACGCGGTGCATCCGCGGGGCGGGATCGCCTGCGAAGATCAGCCAAGCGGGATCGAGTGGATGGAACTGCGGATGGATGACGGTCCGCTCAAAAGGGATTGAGTGCCAACCTGAACCATCTGCCTGGCCCACCACCAGGCTGCATTCGCCGGCTTGTTTGAGGGCGGCTGTCAACCATCTTCCTTTCCCGCCGAGGGAGCATTCACCAAGCTGCGCTCCGGGAAAATCGACGATGAGCTGCTCTGTCAACGCGCCCCGGTGGATGCTCCAGATCGAGCCGCCGCGCACAAAAAATACGAGATCGCCCTCAGGATGGATGGCCGGGGAAAAAGGGTGAATGGGCGGACCATCCGTGAGTT
>JBBSHP010000157.1:0-8231 GCA_038232555.1 Bryobacterales bacterium | reverse complement strand
GTAGTCGAGCGCGCCGAACACCTTGACATCGGCGGGCTTGAGATTCTCAGCGGAGGCCCAAGCACCGGCCGTGAGCAAAATCAGAAGAAGCGTCGGGAACCGGCGTATTGATTTCTGCATGGCTGTTAGATGCGCTGGTAACTCCATTGTGATACACCAGCCTTGTCAAGATGATGTATCGTAGAGAGCAACTATGTTAATCCTGATCATTTTGTTGCTGTTGTTGTTCGGCGGTGGATTCTTCGGTTTCAACCGCTATGGCTCGCGAGGAGGTCTGGGTATTGGAGGCGTGATTTTGATCATCCTCCTGCTCTGGCTATTTGTAGGAGGAGGTCTCGCTAATCTGCGACTGTAAAGCTACCCGGACGGCTGCGCGGAATCAGCCGGGTGCGCGCATCCGGCTGATTTGTTCGCGATGCCTGGCATCCGTCCGAGATTAGAAGTAAATCTTCAGTCCGAACTGCAGATACCGTCCGGGGTTCAAGCGGCTATCATTCCTGAGCCCGCCGCCGATCGCATTGCCGGAGTTGATGTTGTTGCGGACCTCGTAATATTTGAAGCCGTTGCCGGTCGGATCCAAAATATTGAACGAGTTGGGCGGTGTGGTGCTGAAGTGGTCCGGTAGCGGGGTCGTGTAGAAGTTGCTCGGAAGCGAACCGCTCGCGTTCTGTTGCGAAAGGATCAGGCTCTGCAGGCCGGCCAGCGCTGCGGCTCCGCGCGGATCGCTAATGGGAAACGCGGTGGTCGGGTTTGCGGCTGCCCACGAGTTATATACGGTCTGGAGTGTGCCGGCCGTCCAGTTAAAGCTTGGGATAATTGCCGAACAGGTCAGTGCCGCCCCCTACGTTCGCGGCGGTGCGGAACACGGGGTGGTTCAATGCATTCAGGGCATCTACGCGGAATTGAACGCGGCGCTTCTCGCCCATCTTGAAATTCTTCTGAATGGACATGTCGAGCGTCTGTACCCAGGGTCCGGTGATGCCGCTGATTGTCCGCGGCGCGTTGCCCAGCTCACCGGCTGGCGGCAGCGTGAAAGCGGAATAATTCACGTAGGGCGCGCAGAGGCTCGTGGTGGGGCAGCTCCGTTTCCAGTCGGGGTTGACTAAAGGCACCCCCGCGATGATATTCGGACGGATCTCGTGAGTATGGGTCGTGTCGATGTAGTTGTCGCTCGCGATGGTGGGCGTGAATGGGTAGCCGCTGGTCAGGCGCTCCACTCCTGAAATGTTCCAATTGCCGAACACAAACTGAATGGGTTTCCAGGCGTTGCTGCCGAACATCCCGCCGCTTCCGAAAGGAACATCGTATACCGCGACCACGTTCCAGGCGTAGGGAATGTTGTAAGTCGAGACCGAGCGGTCGCTAGCCGCTGTTGCGCCGAAGCTGTACTGGCCGCCGCCCACGCTGCCCGTGGTGAGAGCCTGCTTGTCGGGGCTGGCATCCGATGCATTATCTAGCGACTTCGACCAGCGAAAGTTCGTGTACATGGTCAAGTGTTTAGCTCCGTCCGCCGGGTCTAATCCCACCGCCTTTCAGGCGGTCAGCTTCAAGCCGCCCAATCCCCCGAGAATAGGAGGATGGCGGAATACAGACATAGCGCGGGCGGCCCAGCGGGTCTGCGACGGTGGTGGTCGCTTTGACATTTAAGTTCTGGAGGGATGCCAGGTAGCTCCGGGGCGGATTATTGAGAACGACGTTGGGCATAAACAGGTGCGTTCCTTTCGATCCGGCGTAGGAAACTTCGAGCAGGCCATGAGAACCGATCTGGCGCTGCAGCGAGAGGATCCAGTTTTGAAGATAGGGAACCGAGGTTTCGCCCGACCGGATATCGCCGGAAAAAGTGACTGCTTGATCGTAGACCAGGCCGCTCGGATTGCCGGCCAAGCCCAAGGCCTGCTGAAGCGGCACGGCCGGTACGAAGGGCGGTTTGCTGGACAGTCTCGTCACTGGAATGGCGGTAGTGCCGTCACCCACGGGCAGAGGAGTGGTGCTGGTTTGGCCGGCGGTCTCGCTGAAATTGGATGCGCCGGTGGTGAAGTTGGGAACGGGATTCCGATTGCCTCCCGTGAGCGGTGCGTGTGAAATTCCGTAGCCGCCGCGGACTACCCAGGCCTTCAGAATCGGCAGCTTCGGCGTATACGCGAAGCCTACCCGGGGTTCGAAATTCAGCCAGTGGATCGGAGTTAGATAGCGCGAGCGGCCCCCGTAGCCGGAAAAGGCAAATGGGATCACGGTGGCCTGGGTCACGACGGGCAGTCCCGTGGAAGCAGAGGCCGTCAGGCAATCGGGAAGCTGGCAAGAGGTGAGAAGCGGGACGGTTTTCGCCAGCGCCGGATCGAGAAAGCCTTGCAGATTGTTTTGTTCGGTGCGCGGGAGCTGGAGCGAGTAGCGCATGCCGATGTTCAAAGTGAGATTCGGCTTGGCGCGCCAGTCATTCTGAACATAAGCCGCGCCGGCGCCCCAGCGATAGTAATACGGGATGGCAGTGTTGGCCAGCGCGATCGAATTCGGAACTTCCAGCAGGAAGCTGGCGAACGCATTTCCGCCAATAGTGGATTGCGTGCCAGCCGCTCCCGTTTGATCGGTCTGCAGGTAGCGGAACTGATAATTTCCGCCCGCAATGCTGTAAAGCGATTCGGCGTTCAGGAGAGCGCGAGAGAGATCCACACCGAATTTCCAGGTGTGCGAGCCGCGCATGACATACACGTTGTCCGCGATCTGATACTGCTGCTCCAGACTATAGCCGAGCGTCGAAGGCTGTGCACCGATATTTGCCGGACTGCTGGCATTGTCATAGATGTTGATCAGCGGCAAGCCCCCTTTGGTTTGGCTGGGGAGTCCGTACAGCGTACTGAGATTCTGACCGGAGTTCACGTCGAACTGAGGCGATAGCTGACCACTGAAGTCCGCGCGGGTGTAGGCCAGCCGAAGCTCGTTGACCACACTTGGCGAAATCGTGTGGGTGTCACTGAACATGTACTGATTGGCCTTGCTGTAGGTGCCGCTGTTGCCGTTGGTCGGGTACGCGGAATCGACGGCGCTGACACCCACTACCGGAGCTACCGTCCAACGGAAGCTGACGTGGTTGTTCTCGCCGAAGTTGTGATCCAGTTTGGTGTTGTACCGGATACTCTCGTTGCTCAGATACTGATACGTCACGTAGTTCTGTAGAACTCCGTTGCTATCCAGGAAGTAGGGAGTGTTGGATTTCGGGACATACTGCAGCAGCTTGAGCGAGGTTGGATCCAGCAGGGCGGACGGGATTTTGTTACCGGCGAATTGAGGGTAGATGGAACCAGTGGCAAGGGGCGCTATGACGAACTGGTTGCCCACGGGGATGAACTGGTTATAAATGGTGGTGTTGTTCTTGGGGAGAAACGCGGAGGCCGGAAATTGGCTCTGTAGGCTGGCGGGAACCCACGCATTCTGGCCGTTGAGCTGGACCAGATTACTGAAGTCTCCAGCGCGCATGGCATCGGTGGGGACGGCCGCCGCTTGCTGTTGCTTGTCGCTCTGGTAGCGTGGTTCGGCAGCAAAGAAGAAGAAAGTTTTGTCCCGGCCGTTGTACACTTTCGGAATCATGACCGGGACCTCCGAGCTGACCATTGAACTGGTTCCAGCGCTGCCTGTTCACCGGGCGATTCACCCTGGCCTGGGTAAAGGGAGCCGCGTTCGCCGCCGGATTCCGAATGTACCAAAGCGCCAGGCCGCTGAAGTCGTTGGTGCCGGATTTGGTCGTGATACTGATAATGCTGCCACCGCTTTTGCCGTATTGAGCATCGAAGCCGTTGGTTTGAACGGTGAACTCCTGGGCTGTTTCGGGCGAGAAGGAGACCGCCTCGCGTGCCAGTCCCACGCCTGTATTGTTGATGCCGTCGGCCAGCATGTTAGTGCTGCCCGCGCGGCCGCCATTGGCCTGCAGGTTGTAACCGGGCAAAGGAGCGCCGCCCGTCAACTGCGGATCGGATGTACCCACATCTCCGGTGACGTTGCCCACGGTCACCGCCAGGTCCAGCACGCTGCGCGTAGGCATGGGGTATCGTTCAGCATTCGCGCAGTGATGGTCTGGCCGAGCGTTCCGGATTCTCTGTTGACCACCGCCGCGTTGGCGGTCACGGTGACCTCGGTGGCGACATCTCCGGCCTGCAAAGAGACATTTGCGGTGACCACTGTGGAGGTGTCGACCTTGACATTCTCGAGGACGCCCTTCTTGAAGCCGGGCGCCGACACTTCGATCTT
Organism: Bryobacterales bacterium; assembly: GCA_038232555.1. Lineage (GTDB taxonomy): Bacteria > Acidobacteriota > Terriglobia > Bryobacterales > Bryobacteraceae > JBBSHP01. The sequence continues at coordinate 3,992 of JBBSHP010000157.1, read as the reverse complement.
GTAGGTGACAGGATCGAGGTTTTCTTGAATGAACGATCCCTTGTCGCTGGTAATCAGCCGGCGGCGTTCGTTGGTACCCAGATTGGTGATGGTAACGGCGGCGTTGGCCACCATGCCGCCTGATTGATCCATGACATTACCGCTGATGCCACCGCGATTCGTCTGCGCAAAAATCAACGAGGAGGCAATCGCGAAGGCGAGCAGCAAAAGCCGCATGGTGTGAAACAGGTGCTTGAGAGACATGGAACCCCTTGGTTCCGATTGTAGATTGAATCTGAGCGCCTGGCGGGCTTTAATCGATCGTCTGCTTCGGCGGCTCCGAATACCTGCCTTGCAACGGGGCAAATCCGCCTTTGCCTAGAACTTTTGTCAAGAAAACGTCACCCTGGCGGGTGATGAGCTGGAGTTCGCCTTGCGCCCCTGAGCCCATGCCCAGAAACAATCGCCCGCCATCGGCGAATTGCGCAAGCAGGGGAGGCGGGACTCGCGGCGCGGAGGCGTGAATACAGATACAATCGTACGGAGCCTCCTCTCGATAACCCCCGCTGCCGTCTCCTTCGATTAGCATGACTTTGCCGGTGCCGATCTGTTCGTCGAGAGAACTCCGGGCCATCAGGGCGAGCGCTGGGGCGATCTCAAAACTGATCACGCGCTTGGACAGCACGGCGAGCATGGCCGTTAAATAGCCCGTCCCCGTTCCGATCTCAAGCACTCTGGACTCGGCGGTGGCCTGCAGAGCTTCGACAATACCGGCCACCACGGCTGGGCGCGGCAAGCGGTCCCAAGGCCGGAAGTTTCCGGGATGGACCTGGAGCGCGGCACGGATGATCCGCTCATCCTGAACGCCGCCGAGCCGGATATCTTTCTCAATCGCCTCAATCGGAGCAGAGCCGAAGCTGATCCAATAGTATTGCGAAAATTCGGAGGCGGAGTCCGCCGCAGAACTCGGATTTTCCGGTGGCTTGCCGCGGCTGAAAAACCTGTCGATACGGTCTCTGAGGGTCATCTCTCCGACGATGTGACTAATAGCCCTTCTGTTTGTCGACGACGTTGATGAGTGGCTTGCCGTCTGCGAAGCGTTGGATGTTTTCCTTGATCGTTCCGACCATGCGAGCCCGGTCTTTGTCGGACCGGCCCGCGAGATGAGGAGTGATGATCGTATTGGGAAATTTCCAGAGCGGGTGGCCCGGCGGTAGCGGTTCCGGATCGGTGACGTCCACACCCGCACCTGCGAGTTTTTGCTCATCCAGCGCTTTGACCAGAGCATTCAGATCGTAGATCCCACCCCGGCTGACGGCGATGAAGTAAGACCCCTTCTTCATCAGACCGAACTCCTTGGCGCCCATCATTTTATCGCTCAACGGCGTGTGTGGCGCGGAGATAAAGACCACGTCGGCCTCGGGTAAAACCGCGTCCAGTTGGTCCGGTTTGACGAATCGTTTCACCATCGGCGTAAATGGCTTGTCCTCCGGATCCACGCCAATCACCGTCATACCGAAGGCCCAGGCGCGTATTGCGATCTGCATGCCGATACCTCCCATGCCGATCACCACCGCCGTGCGCCCTTTTAGCTCGATACCGGGGTACGGCCGTGCTTGCAGCCGCTCCTGCTGCTTCGCCGCCCAGAAGGCCGGCAAGTTGCGCGAGAGAGCCAGCAGCATGGCCAGCGCATGATCGGCAATCTCCGGCCCCTGCACCACCTTGTTGTTGGTCAGCACGATCTTGCTGTCCCGCAGGTCGTTTCCGCCGGACTTGAACAGAACGTTTTCCACCCCTGCAGACATCACGCCCACCCACTTCAGGTTCTTGCCGGCCCGCACCTGTTCGGGCGTGATGTTCCCGATAAAGGCATCTGCGTCGGCAATTTCTTGCATGGCATTCTGGCTGGTTACCGGAACAATCCGTACTTTGGGAGAGGCATTCTGGAGCTCCCGCAGGATGTCGGGGTCTGGCATGATGACAACAATTTTCTTGGTTTGCGCGGATAAACTCAGCGCGCAGATTCCGAGAGAAAAGATCAGGTTGCGCATTATTGTTCTTCTTTGAAGCGAAGTGAAGATTCTACCGCAGTCGAAGACCTTCATGGGGAGGCCAGCGTTGGCGGAGCGAGGCTTCGCAGCACTTGGTAATATTCTTTAGCGGACTATCCGCGCAAAAGCGTGGGATTTCATGGACGCCCGTTTATGCAACTACCGGCAATTGCCCTTTGTTCCTTTCTGATCGTGCCGTGGCTGATGAAGCCAGCACAGGCACAGCAGCAGGACCGGAGTACGGCGACGCCGAAGCTCTACAATACGGCCAAGCAAAAGCTCTTGGATGGTAAGCAGGTATTTAGTTTCACTCAGTCGAAGATGGATGTCGAAGGTTACTGCGAGTCGGCTAAACACTACGATTATGCCTGGTTCGAAATGCAGCACAGCACGCTGGAGTTCAGGGACGTTGAGAAAATGATCGCTGCTTGTCCGCACGCCGGCGCGACCCCGATGGTGCGGCTGCCGGATGCGCAGGAGTGGCATATTCAGCATGCCACGGACATCGGCGCCCTCGGGGTGATTATTCCGACCGTAGACGATGTCGACAGAGCTCGTGAAGCAGCTAAGTGGGCACGCTATCCGCCGGAAGGAAGGCGCAGCGCGGGGGCCGGCCAGGCAGCGTCGATCTGGGGTATCAACGGAGTCAACTACCGGAAGACCATCAACGACAACATGCTGGTCGTGATCATGATCGAGAGCCCTACCGGGGTTGCGAATGCTTTCGATATTGCTTCGGTGCAGGGCGTGGATGTAGTGATCATCGGAAACAACGACTTGAGTTCATTCTCTGGCTACCCGCAGAACGATGACCGGTATCAAATGATGGTTAATAAGATTCACGACGATACGCTTAAAGCCGGCAAGATTTTCGGGCAGGCCAGCGCCGTGTATGCGAAGGGCCACTCGCTGAGCAATGACTCCAAATTCTTTCAGAATGGTCCATCCAACGATGGCTGGCTGCCTCGCGGTGTAACGAATCCAAACGCTCCGCCCCCTGGAGAGAGGCCCTGACTAGCGAACCAGCAGTTACACCAGAACGGTGAAAGCCGATTCGGTGCGGGTGACGGGGTGGTACAGAGTATCGCGTTCCAACGGCTCGCGACCGGCCTGACGGATCAGACGCAGCAGATCGCTACGGCGTAGGGATTGGCTGGTGGTTGCGCCCGCATCGTGATAAATCTTCTCTTCCACCACGGTTCCGTCCAGGTCATCGGCCCCAAAGCGCAAAGCAATCTGGGCGACGCTGGGCGTCATCATAATCCAGTAAGCCTTGATGTGATCGATGTTGTCCAGCAGCAGGCGGGCTACGGCGATGTTCTTGAGATCCGTGAAGCCGGTGGTCTTGGGGATGTGGTCCAGGACGGTGTTCTCAGGATGGAAGGCGAGCGGAATGAAAGTCTGAAATCCGCCGGTCTCGTCCTGCAGCTCGCGTAAGCGTAACAGATGATCGACGCGGTCCTCGTCCGTCTCGATGTGCCCGTACAGCATGGTGCAGTTGGAGCGCAGTCCCAGCAGATGGGCCGCGCGCGCTACGTCGATCCACTGCTTGCCGTCGATCTTGTGATCGCAGATGATGCGTCGGACGCGATCGCTGAAGATTTCGGCGCCGCCGCCAGGCAGAGAATCCAGACCCGCGTTCATCAGCTTGAGCAGCGTGTCCCGGATCGAGAGTTTCGCGCGTTGCGCGAGGTAACCCACCTCGACCATGGTTAGCGCCTTGAGGTGCACGTCGGGAAAGCGGTCTTTCAGCCCGCGCAGCATCTCGCAATACCAATCGAGCGTCAGCTCCGGATGCAGGCCGCCCACGATGTGAAACTCGGTGACAGCCTCCGACCAGCCTTCCCCTGCGCGGTGCCAGACTTCTTCGAGCGACCAGGTATAGGCTTTCGGATCTTTAGCTCGTTTGCCGAATGCGCAAAGCTTGCAACTGGCCACGCAGACGTCGGTAGGGTTGATGTG
>JBBSHP010000156.1:0-8246 GCA_038232555.1 Bryobacterales bacterium | reverse complement strand
CCATGATGTAATCCTGCTTCAGCGTTGTCGCCACATCCGGTTGATGCAGGAAGCGGTCCAGCTTAAGACAAGGGGCACACCAGTCCGCGCGGAACTCCAGCAGCACACGCTTGTTCTCTGCCTGAGCCCTTTCCAGAGCCGCGCTAAGCAGTGCCGCAGCCACCGGAGGAGCAGGCGCATGGCGTGCGACGAAGGCCGTCAAATCGCCGTCTGCCTGCTCATCCAGAATCTGGCCACCACCGTCCACCGCAACGGTTGTATTCTGGCCCAGACCGGGATCCCACACATTCACCTGGATGAAACCAGGAGCCGTAAGATTCTTCGCGACCTTGTCCATGGAATAGCGAATCAGGACCCGCTTGTGCTGTTCACCCGCTATCTCGATTGCAGTCCGAATCGTCTCTTCGACACGGAGGTTCGAGGCCTGCGGTCTTACTTTCAGGGATCTCCAGACGGGGTTTACGAACGCCCCGTCTGCCGCGATATCCCAGACGGCGAAGCGTGCCCATTTCCATCCGGGGGCATCCACATCTGCCGCGAAGTCGTACTTCTCGAAGGAGCGTGTCGTCGTCAATGGAATCAGTTTCCGGCGCGTCTCCACTCCGTCGCCCCACACGATTTCGGCGAACTCGAGTGGAAAGGTATGGTCAATCCGCGCGTTGACCCGAATTCCCCCCCGCGTGCTTTCGACGATGTGAACTTCCGGTAAAAGAACTTCACCGGTGGTTGTGAAAAACTCGCCTCGTCGCACCGCTTCCAGCAACTGCCCAGAGTTCTCGAATGACGGCAGGTTAGCCAGCTTCACATAGTTCACGTTCATGTGGCTGTACAGTTCGTGTGTGGTGTCGATTTGAAACACATCAACTTCGCCCACCAGCCGCTTCGGCAGAGCCCAGTTGTTCATGTCGTCCAGCAGCTTGAAGGCGCGCTCCCCCAAACGTGGGGACGATAGATCCGACGGTAGCGATTTCCAGCCAGCTCCGAAATAGTGCGCATCGAGAAAATGTTCGGTGGTCCGAATCTTGTCCGGATATCCGGTGGATCCCTTGGTTCGGGGATGGGTCTGATAGACAAAGCCGTTCTCCGCGCGCACCATCTCCAGCAATTCTTTCGCATCGGCGACGCGGTACACGGTTTCATGTTTCGAGTCAGTGCCGCGGAAAGGCTGCCCGGGCTTGCGCTGCATATACCAATGCACCGGTCTCGGAAACGCCACCGCCCAATGTCCACCCAGATAGACATTGGCCTCCTCAGCAGGTATGAGCAGAAATTTGGGATTCGACTGCGCCCGGCAGGCCCGATAAAAATCATCCAGCTCACGAAGGCGCAGTTCCGACGTGTCCTGCGGATGCCCGTCGCCATGGAAGTCCATGATCATGGCCGCGTCAACGCCCATGGCTTCGAGAACGGTCTTGAACGGTGGGGTCCAAGCTACACCTTTGGCTACGGCCTGCTCGGTGTAGGCGAAGTGCCAGTGCGGCGCGAAGGTTTTGTAGCCTTCCAGCACGCGGAAGCGGTCTGCGTGGGTGTACCGGAGCACGTCCTCCAACAGCGCGCGGGTGTCTCCCAGCCCAGGCAAAAGAAACATGCTCATGCGCTGCTCCGTTCCAGGCGGCGCATTCGACCACGGATAGTATGGAGTCGCGTCATCGGGCCATTGGTGAATCCCGAGGCCGACCGTGCCTCGCCAGGCTTGATGCCAGGCATAGCCCATGTTGGTGGTGTAGTCCCGCGGAAAGAAATATTGATGGGGAGTTGGAAATACCGCTATGCTGCCCTGCGTCATCCGAGCCGCTATGCCGTGGTATCGAACTGCAACGGACTGCCGCTCAGGGCCTCCGGAAAGGACGGTGCGAAACTCCCCGTGGGTATCGAAAAAAGACACGTGGGATTCCATGTTTCCTCCCGGCCGCCGATCCGCATTGGCCGTTATTCGAATGCCTGCGTTGTAGAAATAGGCGGTCTCCGGCTCGGACGTGGTGAGCACTGCAACCTGTTGGATCAGTCGGCTGCCAGGAAAAAAGATGTACCGGACGCTTCCCTGGAATGGACCGGCTTTTAGGCCATCGAACGATAGCTCCATGCGGTCACCGATAGATTTGGCGTGCGCAGAAAGAAGCTGAAAATCTCCTTCGAATGAGCGAGTCCCATCCGGATGACTCGGGGGGAAATCGAAAAACGCATCCCAACCACCCCGCCGCTTTCCGACGACACATTGATAAAACGGACGGGCACGTTCCACCACAGTGGAACTGTCCGCGGCGATGGATTGAATCAGTGCCTGCTTCGGATCGAGCGAGAACTCGGCGGTCCAGGAATGATCCGCCTGGTCTTTCCAGTGGACCGTAACGGATTCGGCGGAGGAGCTAAGCGTGATCGGTCCGGGGCGCACGTCCTTGATATCAATCGGCACGCTCGCGGCGGTGCACGATACAGCTACTACAAAGAAAGAAAGCAGTCGAGCCACATGTTCATGATGCAACGCCGCGATGGTATTCTGAAAGCACCCAAGAGCCTGCAGTGCAGTACACCACCCCGAGTGGGATTCAGGTCACCAGGACCGAATCCAAAATAGCCTACAAGCGCGGCCTCAAACATCTGCTTCGCAAGCTGGATACCCAGCGCGGGGTTTATCTTTCATCCGGCTACGAATATCCGGAGCGCTACTCTCGTTGGGACATTGCGGCAATCTGTCCCCCCCTCGAGATCGTTTCGTTGGGCCGCGACGTCTGGTTCAATGCCTTGAATCAAAGGGGGCAGATCTTGAACCGCGTACTCGCGCCGTTGTTCGAGAATCATCCGCACTGGGAGAGTTTTCATGTCAGCGCGGGCGTGCTGCATGGACATCTGAAGCCGCTGCCAAGGCTCTTTCCGGAGGAGGAGCGCAGCAAGCAGCCCTCGGTATTCTCAATCCTGCGAACCCTTGTTGATGATTTCCGCCACGCGGGTGATTCGCGGCTCGCACTGGCCGGGGCTTTTGGCTACGATCTCCTCTTTCAATTCGATCCCATACACCTTAAGCTGCCGCGGCACGAGACCAAGGACCTGCATTTATTCCTGTGCGACGACATTTACTTTATGGACCGGAAGAAGGAGCAGATCGAGCGCTTCCGTTACGACTTCGAGCGAGCTGGTCTAACCACCTCACAGCTTCCGCGCACGGGCGACCCCATTGCACCTGCCGCAAAACGACCGTCCGGCGAAATCGTCTCCAACCATACGGCTGAAGAGTATATGGCCAAGGTGGAGACTGTACGTGAAGGCATGCGGCTGGGCAACTACTACGAAGTTGTGCTGCGCCAGACCTTTCAATCCAACTTCACAGGCAGCCCTTCGGAGTTATTCGAACGCATTCAGCACGCCAGCCCCAGCCCCTATGAATCGTTCCTGCAACTCGGTGACGAACAGCTAATCGGAGCCTCCCCTGAGATGTTCGTCCGCGTGGAGGGAAAGCGCGTCGAAACCTGTCCCATTGCCGGAACCGCGCGTCGGACGGGTGATCCGTTAACCGATGCAGACAACATTCGCGATCTCTTAAACTCAACCAAAGAAGAATCTGAGCTGACGATGTGCAGCGACGTGGATCGGAACGATAAATCGCGCGTCTGTGTTCCCGGCTCGGTGAAAGTGATCGGTCGCCGGCTGATTGAATCGTATGCGGGCGTCTTTCATACTGTGGATCATGTCGAGGGCATGCTCGAGCCGCGCTACGACTCACTGGATGCCTTTCTCACGCATATGTGGGCGGTCACCATTATAGGCGCACCTAAGAAAGCGGCCGCCGAGGCAATTGAAAGCCTCGAAAAGGACGCCCGCGGCTGGTATGGCGGCGCCATAGGGATGCTTTCGCTGAGCGGTGATATCAACACCGGCATTCTGATCCGGACGATTCATTTACGCAATGGAGTGGCCCGCTACCCCGCCGGCGCGACGCTGCTGTACGATTCAGTTCCCGAGTTGGAGCACGAAGAGTGCCGCCTGAAAGCTACGGGATTCTTCCGCGCCTTGCATCAGCCTGCGATCGTGCGCGCGCCTGGGACTTCGTCTGCCTCGCACACGGGCGAGGGCGTGAAATTGTTGCTAATCGATAACGACGACTGCTTTATTCATACCTTGGCCAACTACGGGCGGCAGACCGGAGCCGAAGTCGTCACTTACCGCGCTGGCATACCGGCGGAGATGATCAAGCAGATCGCGCCAACATTGATCCTGATCTCTCCTGGTCCGGGCCGGCCCGGTGATTTCGGGGTCCCGGATCTAGTGCGCCACGCCGCACAAATGGGCATACCGGTCTTCGGCGTATGCCTCGGTCTGCAAGGCATTGTCGAAGCCTTCGGCGGGGAACTAGACGTATTGGATTACCCCATGCACGGGAAAGCTTCTTACGTCACGCACCGCAATCTCGGCGTGTTCGAGGGCCTGCCCGATCGCTTCAAAGTGGGCCGTTACCATTCGCTGTTTGCCAGAAGATCCAGCTTCCCGGCCTGCCTGGAAGTAACAGCCGAGACCGAAGACGGCGTGATCATGGGGATCCGCCACCGTGAGCTCCCGATTGAAGCGGTCCAGTTTCATCCGGAGTCCATCCTGACTTTGGACGAAAACTGCGGCCTGCGGCTGATCGAAAACGTCGTTACGCGGCTGGTTGGGATGGCTCCTCAGCATGCGCCGGTTTAATCCGCTCTTCCTGCTGCCGTTGGCGGTCAGCTGCGCCTTCGTGATCAATCTCTGCAGTTTTGTTTATGGATGTGGCTGCGGCGGATGGTGGTCCGGAGCCGCTGAGCATTGCAATATTCACATGACCGGAGTCAAGCACTGCCCTTGGTGCAGCCACGGAGATTTCGGGTTTTCGGTTGTGCTAATCTTGATACTTATCCCGCAAGTGGTTTTAATGTTTTGGCCAGGCTACAGCAACTGGCGTCTGCGCTTACTCGCTTCATTCCTGGTGTTTCCGGTTTGGGGCGGATTGATCGCGGCGGCGCTGGGCATCGCTGATGGGTACTGGAGCTAGCGGTCCTTGCGGGTGTCAGGTTAACACTTCATACTTCCGAAAGAGAACTTATACAAATGGACTTTGACATATCGGATATCGTCTTCCTCCTGGTGATCCTGAGCATCGCAATAGTTTACATCAGCAACAGCAGCAGTGGGGGCGGTGGGCATCGGGCGCCCGTCCCGACCTACTGACCACATCTCTTTCACTTGCCGGGACAAGGAAAGTATGTCCCACGTGATCGTGTTAGGTGGAGGCCTGGCTGGTTTGGCAACCAGTTTGGCGCTCGGCAGCGCGGGATTCCAGGTGGATCTCTTTGAGGCTCGTCCGTTTCTGGGCGGTCGCGCTACCTCGTATCGTGTCACCTCGTCCAGCGAAACCCCCGACACCATAGATAATTGCCAGCATGTACTGCTGCGCTGCTGTCTCAACCTGCTGGATTTCTATGAACGGCTCGGGGTTATCGGCAGCATCAAATTTTATCGAGAATTCTTTTTTATGGAGCCCGGAGGCCGAACCTCGGTACTTTCCGCTGGTCCTCTGCCTGCGCCCTTTCATTTCACCGGGAGCTTCTGGCGTCTGCGCTTCCTTAACTTGAAAGACAAGATCGGGATTGGCCGTGCCTTGCTGGCCATTCGCCGGGAGCGGAGCCGGAGGACCGATCTCGACCGCATCACCATGCTGGACTGGCTTCGTGAAAAGCGGCAGAGCCAGCGCGCTATCGATCGATTCTGGAACCCGGTGTTGGTCAGCGCGATCAACGAAGAACTCGGCTGCATGGCCGCGGTCCATGGCTTTCAGGTCTTTTGGCTCGGCTTTCTGGCAAAGGCCGACTGGTATGAGATGGGCGTCCCGGTTATTCCGCTGGGCGCCCTCTATGACTCTCAGGTTTGGAGCCGCATGAGCAACGTTCGGCTGCATCTGAGAACGCCGGTTGAACGCGTGGTCACGGACAACGGGACGGTCCGGGGCGTGATAGTGGAAGGCCAGCTACAGACGGCCGATTACTATATCAGTTCGCTACCCTTTGAAAGGATCTCATCGGTAATTCCGAACCTGAATGTAGATGTGAGCGAGTTTCAACACTCACCGATCACTGGCGTACACCTCTGGTTCGATCGACCCGTTATGCAACTGCCCCATGCGACCGTGCTCGATCGCACCATCCAATGGGTGTTTAACAAGTCCGAAGGCCGCTACATTCAAGTAGTAATCAGCGCTTCTCGCAGCTTGTCCAACATGCCGAAGAACGAAGTTATCGCGCTAGTGCTTCGAGAGTTGGCCGAATTCTTCCCCGCCGTGAGTGGTGCAACGCTCGATAAATCGCATGTCATCAAGGAAATTCGGGCGACATTTTCAGCTAAGCCGGGTCTCGAAGCATTACGCCCCGTAGCAAAGACCAGCTTCCCCAATCTATTTTTAGCAGGCGATTGGGTGCGATCCGGATGGCCAGCCACCATGGAAGGAGCGGTGCGTAGCGGATATCTAGCAGCCGAAGCCGTGACACAGGCCGCCGGACAAGGCCAGAGATTCCTTATTGAAGACGTCGCCTGACGGCCGTCAGAACTTGTAGTCTGGGGGCTTGATGCCATTCAGCCGCAGGTAAATTTCCGCTTGGCCCCTGTGGTGCGCCGTGTGGGTGAAATATCCCCAAAGCCACTCAAAGCCGGTCAAATTGCGCGCTGGTGGTCCAACTACGGTGTTCATCCGTTCCGGAGTCATAGCCGCGACCGCTTTGTTGCAGAAATCGAACGAGTCGCTCAGAAAGGAAAGCGCGGTCTCGCGATCGATGGCTACCTTCACGCGCTCTTTATCCCACTCGGCAATCTTAGGCGGCAACGCGGGTTTGGTTAACCCGCTTGCGTTGGCACACGCATTATTGTTTGCCGCTGCAATGTGGGCCATCAGTTGACCGAAGCCCATCTCCTCGGGCTTAGGACGGAAATCGTACTGCTCTGCGGGCATCGCTTTCGCAACTGCAAGAGTAAAGTCGCCGGACGTCTTCCAATGCTTCACTAATGCATCTTGAACGGAACTCTGGGCAAGCGCGGAAACACTCACAGCGAACATCATCGACAGCATCGTAATTTTCATAAGTTATCGCTCCTATTTATACTGGAAATCCCATATCTGCATGTTGGTCTTCCCCTCCGTGTACTCAACCACCGCGTATTCGCCATGCTCCAGTGGCTTGGTAGGCCAGATTCGGTAGACATCTTCCCCTACCTGCTTGCGAAAGATCTCCACCAGGTCGGGCAGCTCAACCACGTCCTTGGTGACCGGAATGATTTCCAACTTTTCGACCACGCGATTATTTTTGTGTTCACCCATGCGCACAATGCCGAAGCGCTCTGGGGTAGATAGACGGATGTAAAACTCCGGCCGCGCTTCGCTTACTACGTTGGCGGCGTGCGGACCATCTACTTCGAGAGTCGAACGATCCGTGATAATCGGAATCGGGCTGGCGAGTTTAAGCAAATGGCGGCCTTTGTTGTTCACCACCTTGGATTCGGCCACCTTCATCACCGTCACTTTGTCGCCCGCAATCAGGTAAACGCCCGGCTCTTGGGGCACTAGAGCGATCTCCCGTGCAGCCAGGCGCTCCGCCTTTTCCTCGTCAGCCTGCGCCTTGGCCTCGTCCCGAATTGCATCTTCGCGATCCTTAATCTCGGTCTGCGTCCTCTTGATGTCTACCAGATCCAGCGGCAATTCTTCCCAATCCCCGCGCTCCGTGCTGTAATATCGGACCCGGTCCGTTTCCACCTTGTACTCGCGCGCGAGTTGGTAGGTGCCGTCTTTCAGAAACAGCTTGACAGTGGCGGCGTACGCTGTAGGAAGCGACAGCGCCGCAGCCAGGAACAAACCAGCGCCCCACCGCAACAGTCGAGGCATGCGTTTAGGTTCGTACTTCGCTCGCCTGCATTCCAAATCTTCTTAGCAGGAGGTATTGCGACAGGTTCTCCGACGTGATCAGCCCTAACAACTGTTCGCCCTGCATAATGAGAGCGCATGCCCCGGTCTGGGCCATCAGAGGTAAAACTTCGGCCAAGTCCATGTCCGGAGAGAGCTTGGGGAAGTCCCGGTCCATCGCCGCGGCCACGTAGACATTGGGTCCTTCGCGGGCCATGGCGCGTAACAGCGCACCGCGTCCGAGCAGACCAATCACCTGCTCCCCATGAACAATCGGAAAGTCCTGCTGAGCGGTGGCTAGCAGCAGGTTGGCCGCATCGCGTACCGTGCTGCCGTGTGACAGAGT
>JBBSHP010000155.1:0-8253 GCA_038232555.1 Bryobacterales bacterium | reverse complement strand
GGTTAATAAACTGCGCGCCGCTTCCGCCCGCTGATCCATCGATTGACCAGTACTTGTCAAGCGTGAAGATATAATTCAGCGGTCGGCTGGCCCGGATCTTCGTCTCCTTGCGGCTAATCCGCTCGCCTGTGTACTCGATCACCTTGCGCCTGGGTGCTATATCCTCATCCGCATAGACGCCCCAACGATGAATCTTCGATTCGGCGATGAGCAGGCGGAACGACGCTTGCTGCGGGTCGATCCTCGGTGCGGCCACTGGACTTCCGTTCTTGGAACCGCGAGGCAGTGTAGAGGTCCTAGAAATCGTCTTCAACTTTCTTCTTGCTCTTCCGGCGTAGGATGATCACCACCACCAGAAGCACGGCAAGTACACCGGCGATAATTTGAACTGTTGTTTGATCCATTGGGTCCCCCTTAGTTTATCTTCTGCTTGATTACATCGATTAGCTCTTGCACCGATCCGGCGCTCTTGTCCAGAGCGGCCTGCTCGTCTGGCTTGAGCTTAATTTCGTAGATCTTCTCGATTCCTTCAGACCCTAACTTAACCGGCACGCCAACGTACAGGTCCCGAATCCCATACTCGCCCTCCAGATATGCAGCGCAGGGCATCACCTTCTTCTTGTCCAACAGGATCGACTCCACCATCTCGACAGTGGCTGCCGACGGGGCATAATAGGCGCTCCCGGTCTTCAGGTATTTCACGATCTCGGCGCCGCCATCGCGCGCGCGCTGCACCAGGCGATCGATGGCGGCCTGATCGCACAATTCGGTCAACGGAATGCCCGAGACGCTGGTCAATCGCACCAGCGGAACCATGGTGTCCCCGTGTCCGCCCAGGACCATGGCGGTAACGTTTGACATCGATACGTTCAGTTCCTGGGCGATGAAAGTCCGGAACCGCGCCGTGTCCAGCACCCCCGCCATTCCAATCACCCGGCTCTTGGGCAATCGCGATACGTGCAACGCGGTCCAGCACATGGCGTCCAGCGGATTTGTCACCAGCACCAACACGCAATCCGGTGAGTACTTCACCGCTTGCTCCGTAGCCGTTTTCACCACTTCGTAGTTGGCCAGCAACAGATCGTCGCGGCTCATCCCCGGCTTACGCGGAAACCCCGCGGTAATCACTACGATGTCGGACTTCGCAGTCGCCTCATAGTCGTTCGCGCCCGTGATGTTGACGTCGTAACCTTCTACCGGTCCTGACTCCAGCAGGTCCAGCCCTTTGCCTTGCGGAACGCCCTCCACCACGTCGACCAGCACTACATCCGCCAGTTGCTTACCGGCAATTCGTAGCGCGCAGTTTGCTCCGACATTGCCAGCGCCCACCACGGTTACTTTTTTTCGCATAGAATTTCCAAGGTAGGACAGCGCTTTGGAAGTGTCAAGCAAATTCCACAAAAACAACCGGGGAAGGTGAACGATTGAGCCTCTATTTTGAAGATTTCGTTGTCGGGAGCACCACCACGTCGCGCGGACGTACCGTCACCGAGACGGACGTTGTAAACTTCGCCGGTCTGTCCGGTGATTTCGTCGAGCTGCACATGAATGAGGAGCTCGCGAGGAAAGGTCCCTTCGGCCGGCGGATTGCGCATGGGGCGCTGGTATTCAGCATTTCCACAGGCTTGATGGTGCAGATGAATCAGATCCAGGACACGGTGATCGCCTTTTATGGAGTGGACAAGCTGCGGTTCACCAGGCCCGTGTTTATCGGCGACACCATCCACGTCGTTAAGAAAGTCGTCACACGTGAAGAGAAGCCGGGCGGCCGCGGTCTTGTCACATTTGAAACCACGGTTCTGAATCAGAGCGCCGAACTAGTCCTGATATACATGGATAAGTTGATGGTCCGGGCCCGCCCATGAAGCAGTTCGCCGGCAAAGCTCTGCAAGGCCTCACCGTTTTAGACTTGACGCGCCTGTTGCCCGGAGCCGTCGCAACCCAGTACCTGGCTGACCAGGGCGCCGAGGTAATCAAGATCGAGCAGCCCGGCCAAGGCGATTACGCTCGCAGCATGAACCCGCTCGTGTTTGCGCGTACCAATGCCGGAAAGAAGAGCATCGTTCTCGATCTGAAACAGAATACCGGCCAACAGGCCCTGCTCCGTCTCGGCGCGCAGGCAGACATTTTGGTCGAAAGTTTCCGCCCGGGCGTTATGGCTCGGCTGGGGCTCTCCTATAGCGATTTGGCGGTTCGCAGTGAACGTCTGATTTATGTGAGCCTCAGCGGCTATGGTCAAGCAGGCCCATATGCCGGACTGGCGGGGCATGACATCAATTACATTGCGCTCGGCGGCCTTTTGAACCTGAACCTGCCCGTAGTGCCGGGTGTGCTGATCGCCGATGTGGTGGGGGGCGCAATGCAGTCGCTTATCGGGATCTTGATGGCGCTTCAGGAGCGGTCGAACAGCGGTAAAGGCCGGCATGTCGATGTGTCCATGCTCGCCGGCGTGCAATCCTTGCTGACCATCCCGCTGGCGGCGTACCAGGAAACAGGTCGCGATCCCGTGGCAGGTGAGGAGACTTTCAGCGGCCGGTACGCCTGCTACAACATATATGAGTGCCGGGACGCGCGCTGGGTCGCCGTGGGGGCGCTCGAACCCAAGTTCTGGAGGTCGCTCTGTAGCAAGCTGGAGTGTGCAGACTTAGTCCCGCTACAATTTGAGGTTGCCAGCCAGGCTGAGGTGAAGGCACGTCTGCGCGAAATCTTTCGAGCCCGGGATGCCGAGGTTTGGTTCACAATGCTGCGTGATTCCGATTGCTGTGTCACTCCCGTTAGAACCATCGCTGAAGTGGCGGCTGAAATTGGCGACCTCGGCCGGAGTGGCGCGGCACCGCCTGAGCTCGGTCAACATACAGATGAAATCCTGCAGCGGATAGCAGGAGATCGGACATGAATGTTCCTCCGATCACGATCTATCAAGTGTGTCAAACCTGCAGCCTAACGCCGCCTCGCCAATGCCTCTGCCGTTACTTGGACTCGCGCAGAGTTGGTCTATGTTGAAATTGGGGAAATCATAGATCGGCGACTGAATGTTACCGGCATTCAACTGCCGCTCGTTCATGAGCTCTGTCTTTCGAGAAAGCTGTCGAACAACTTCCGCTTCGCGGTCTGCATCTGCGTGGCCGCTTCAGTGTCGGTCTGGGCTTGCGCCATGTGGTCTATGCGGTCTAACGCCTGTCACAGCAAAGTAGTAATGTCCTATTAAGCAAAGTAGAAATGTCCTCTTGACAGCCTCCTGACAGTAGGAGGGTGGACGAAGGACAACTACTGATGACGCAAGCTGAGCGCGACCGGCTGGTCGTGCTGAAGAAGACGCGAAAGGGGCTGCTGACGCAAAGGGAGGCGGCCCAAGAGCTGGAGGTGAGCGAACGGCAGGTCCGCCGAATGCTGGGTCGGCTAAAGGAGGTGGGAGATAAATCGGTGATCCACTCCCTGAAGGGCAAGCCGTCCAACCGGAAGATCGACGCAGCGATCCGGAAACGGGCGGTGGAGGCCTTGTCAGACGAGAAGTGTCACGACTTCGGACCTACCTACGCACGCGATTATCTGGCATCGAAGAAGAAGATCGCTATCAGCAAAGAGACGACGCGGCGCTGGATGACGGAAGAAAAGCTGTGGCGGGCCGGACGAAGGAAGCCGGAGAAGAAGCCGCATGTGTGGCGGGAGCGGCGAAGCCGGTTTGGAGAACTGGTGCAGTGGGACACGTCGGACCACGATTGGCTGGAAGGACGAGGAAGTGAGCGGTTGTACCTGATCTCGATGATCGACGATGCGACGAGCCGGTTGTGGGCGCGGTTTGCGCTACATGACTCGACCGAAGAGAACATGAACTTGCTTGGGACTTACCTGAAGCGCCACGGTCGGCCAGCGGCATTCTACACGGATAAAGCGAGCCTGTTCCGTACGGCTCCGAAGGTGGCTCGGGATGAGAAGCAACTGCCGCGCGACGAGCGCGAGCCGTTGCCGCCCACGCAGATTCACCGCGCGCTTGGGGAGCTTGGCATCGTGTGGATCGCGGCGCATTCGGCCCAAGCCAAGGGGCGGATCGAAAGAAGCTTTGAGACGGCGCAGGATCGCCTGGTCAAAGACCTCCGGATGGCGGAGGTGAAGACGTTGGCCGAGGCGAATCGCTACCTGGAAACAGAGTTCATTCCGTGGTGGAACCGGACGCTGGCAGTTGAGGCGCGAGAGCCGCAAGACGCCCATCGAGTCCTGGAAAAAGGCCACGACCTGGAGGCGATTCTCAGCCATGTAGAAACCCGGAAGGTCAAGACCGATTACACATTCCAGTTCGAGGCCCAGCAGTATGTCATCGAACAGGCCGACACCCGGACGGGCTTGGCGCGGAACTGATCTCCGAGTCGAGAAACGGTGGAATGGAACGATTGCGGTTCGCTTCGAAAGCCAATACTTGCGCTTTCAGCCTTGTGATCAAAGACCCAAGGTCCAGCCTCCCACAGTCGCCGTGCCGGAGGTGAAGGCAAAGCGTCCCGCGCCTAAGAGTACCTGGATGAAGGATTTTCTGAATAAGAAAGGACCATCGATCCGAAAAGCGATCGCCGTATCCAATGCGACAAGCTAACCCTACTAGAGGAATGGTCGCGGCTCCAAACGGTCGCCCGATACCCGGGAAAGGTCTTCGACGACCGGATGCTACGTGAGCCGGGTTGTATCGCTGTCTGAGCGTTTGCGCCGATTACTTCCGCGTCCCCTTCCTCGCCACTGCAATTTACGTTGGGGCCCCAACGTGCGTTTTCAAGGCATGACGGAATCTATCAATCCGATGTGGGCTAAAAGCTCCCAAAGCCCAGCCGAGCCGACCTCCTCCCGTTGGTCGGGCCCGACCAGACTTAGCAGAACGCGACGGGAGGACCGCGCTCCGCTCATCGTTTCGATGAGTTCCGGCCGGTTATTCCTTGACGGGGTGCTCGCCAGCATTGCCCGCCTCCGCTTCACCGGCACGATCAACTTACCATGCTCTTTCCGCATGGCCACTCCAAACCGGACATTTCTACTTTGCTGGGAACCGGACATTTCTACTTTGCCTTGACACATGCGGTCTAACGCCTTGCAATCACCAGCGCAAGGCGGTATAGTGTGTTCCATAAAGTTTAGACGGTCAGGTCACGAACCTGGCGGGTTTAAAAACTGTCGTTGGGGGTTCCAAGTGAGAACAAGACTTTTCTGCATTTTGATCGCGACTCTGCTGATGGGCTATCTCGGTGCCCAGGAGTTCCGCGCAACAATCACAGGCCACGTGCTCGACTCGTCCGGGTCGGCGGTTCCGCAAGCCGCAATTCAGGCCCGAAATATCGATAATAACGAGGTCACCACGGCAACCAGCGACGCCCAGGGTGTATTTACAATTCCCTTTTTGCGTCCGGGCAATTACACCGTGAGTACGGAAGCCGCCGGGTTCAAGAAGCACGTTCGCGAAGGCCTTACCTTGCAGGTGGGCCAAACCGCCAACCTGAACCTGAATCTTGAAGTGGGAGCGGTTAGTGAAAGCGTGAATGTCACGGCGGAAACGCCGCTGCTGGAAACATCGGTGGCCGATCGCGGTGGTGTGGTCGACACCCAGCGCGTGTCGGAGTTGCCGTTGAATGCGCGCAATCCATATATTCTCGGCTCCATGATGTCGGGCGTGACGTTCCGGGGATCCGCTATCTGGCAGCGGCCCTTTGATAATGGGGCCATCGCCCAATGGTCCATCAATGGCGGATGGCAGAGCAACAACGAGTTCCTGCTCGATGGCGCGCCTAACAACGCGCAAGCGGGGGGCAATAACGTAGCCTACGTTCCGATTGTCGACGCGGTGCAGGAGTTTAAGGTGCAGACCAACTCCTACGATGCGCAATACGGTCACTCCAGCGGTGGAATCATGAACGTCGTCTTGAAGAGCGGCACCAATCAGTTCCATGCCACCGGTTGGGAGTTCATGAGGCGTACGCCGCTGGATGCCAACACTTTCCAGAACAATTCGAAGGGCGCGGCGAAAGCCGAGCACTATCTGGATCAGTACGGCTTCCAGTTGGAAGGACCGCTGGTAATCCCGAAATTCTACAATGGCCGGAACAAGACTTTCTACCTGGGCAGTTTTGAGAACTATCGGGAAGGCACTCCGTCGCCTTTGCTGCTTTCTGTGCCGCAACCCGAGTTCTTCAATGGGGACTTCAGCAAGCTGACCAACGCGTCGGGCCAGAAAGTAACCATTTACAATCCGTACACGGGACGTGCCGATCCGAGCGCACCCAGCGGCTTTGCCCGCGATCCGTTCCCGAATAACATGATTCCCAAGGAACTGATCAACCCGGTGGCGCTGAAAAATACTGCAGTTTGCGCCGAAACCGAACACTACTACACTGGGATCAGCCTACTCGCAGAACAATCTGTCAATTCCGAATTACTTCGCGGTGGACAAGTTCTACAACTTGATTTTGAAGTTTGACCAGAACTTCGGCGACAAACACCGTGTGTTCTTCCGGCATGGGTCCAACGACCGGACTGAGGATCGCAATGACAATGGCGTGTTCAGCGGACCGGGTCAGAGCGGGCAACAACCCTTCCAGCGCATTAACGACGCTTACGTGATTGACTGGGTTGGCACGCTCTCGCCAACCTTCATTGTGAACCTGCGCGCTTCCTACAATCGCTTCCTCGAGAAGGGCTTCGGCGCAGGCGATCTCGGCTTCGATCTGACTACCTTGGGATTCCCGGCAGCGACGTCAAAAGCGCTTCCAGGCGGTCAGTTCTTCGGACGGTACGAGTTCGAGGGTTACACCGGGTTGGGCCGTTATCGAAGCATCAACATCTCCAATAACTACTCTCTGAATCCGAATGTGACCAAGATCTGGCGTGCGCACTCGTTCCACTCGGGTATCGATATGCGCCGGATTCACTACATTCTGCAGAATACGGGCGACATCTTCAAGCTGCGTGGCAATAAAGATTTCACGCAGGCTGTTTACAACAATGGAGACGCGGTTAGCGGAAACGGAATTGCCAGTTTCCTGTTGGGGTTGCCCAGCTGCTGCGATTCCAACTACCCGCTGTTCCCGTTCTTCCGCCAATGGTATTTTGCGCCCTTCGTACAGGATGACTGGAAGATCAGCAGGCGGCTGACGCTGAACGTCGGCCTGCGCTGGGACATCAATATGGCCCCGGATGAGAAATACAACCGTTTAAACGGAGCGTTCGATCCCAACGTGGCCAGCCCCATTGCCAGCCAAATTGACAAGACTCGATTCCCGCAGTTTGCGAATCTCAAGGGCGGCATGACCTTTGCCGGGGTGAACGGGCAACCCACCCTCGCCTCCCACACGAACCGGGGTAATTTCCAACCACGAATTGGCTTGGCTTATCAACTTACCGACAAGATCGTGATCAGGAGTGGTTTCGGGATCTACTATCTGAACCCGAATAACGATACGCTGAGAACCAACGGCTTCAGTACATTTACGCCGTTCGTTTCAAGCTTAGATAGCGGGCGCACTCCGGTCCGAATGGACTTGCTAAGCAACCCGTTCCCTGGCGGCATCGCCACCCCGCCAGGATCTTCCCTCGGTCCTAACACCTTTGTGGGCCGCGATTTCCAGTGGTTTGATCCGAGCTTCAAGAACCCGCGCCAGCATCAATTTTCTCTGGGATTCCAGATCCAATTGCCCGCCTCGTCCGTTCTGGACGTTTCTTACGTCGGCGCGCGCGGCTACAACTTCGAGATGAATCGCGCGTACAATATCCCGAGTCTCGCCTTCCGGAAGCAATGCAACATCTTTGAAGGCGGGAGTCCGAACTTCTGTAACGAGCAGGTACCCAATCCATTCAAAGGGATCGAGGCGTTCCGCGGAACAGGTCTGTTCACGGGGGACACAACCACGCGCTTTCAGCTTGCCCGGCCGTTCCCGCAGTTCACGGGCGATCTGCAGCGCTATGGCGACAATAGCGGTCGCACCTGGTATAACTCCGGACAGGTGAATTACACCATGCGATTCAAAGGGGGGTTGAACCTGCTCGCTAATTACACGTTCTCGAAGTTCACCGAACGTTCTGGATATAACGACCCCTATGCAGGAGTGTTGCAGGAAGGCCCTTACTTTCTGGATCGCCCGCATGTCTTTAAAGCTACAGCAGTATACGAGCTTCCCTTCGGGCGGGGAAAGCGCTTTGCAGGAAACGCTTCGGGATTTGGGAATAAATTGATTGGCGGTTGGGAAGCGACCACCTTTTTGACGTCGCAGTCAGGCGAACCTG
>JBBSHP010000154.1:0-8256 GCA_038232555.1 Bryobacterales bacterium | reverse complement strand
GGACGCATCGACAAAACAATCCATGCCTTGACTTTTATAGACGATGAAAACAAACGCAGGAGGACCCTGACCCAGTTAAATCGAGGCGAAGACCGGCACAAACTGGCCCGTGCCGTCTTCCACGGTAAGAGAGGAGAACTGCGGCAGCGGTATCGGCAAGGACAGGAGGATCAGTTAGGTGCGCTGGGCTTGGTCGTGAACATCATCGTTTTGTGGAATACTCTCTACATCAACGCTGCCTTGAATCAACTCGCAGGTGAAGGCAATCCCATCCAGCCTGAAGATGTGGCCCGGATGTCACCTCTGGTTTTCGAGCATATCAATCTGCTTGGACGCTATGCCTTCTCGGTTCCGGATTCCGTAGTGCGGGGACAGCTTCGACCCCTTCGCAACCCGGTTGACGCTTTGGAGGATGTAGCCTGACGCCGGTCTGTCACTGGATCTGCAAACTCGGGGAACCTTAACCCGGTTTTCCGTTCCATTGATCCCCAATACCCTAAACCACGCCGTGCGCTCGTCTTTCCGGCTTGGCAACATCGATTCAATAGCTCTGCCGCGGACTGCGTATCCTATGGCCGTCGTAAAGTGTATAGTACTGAATGTCTTCAAAAGCCTTGAGCTGCGCATGGAAAGCCGGTTAACATTATCCTGTGAAAGGCGCGAGTTCTCGGCATCGCGGTCGCTGTTAAATGATCAAAGCAAGGCTATTCCTGGGGATTGTACTATTAGTCGCGCTTTGGGCGACTGTGGCCATCTATCTGATGCGGCTACAATCTTGGTCTAAAGCCAACATTGAACCTGGTCTCTCTCTCTCGATAAAGCGGGAGGGTAAAGGGGTAAGGCTGACCTGGAATCCCGGTTCTCTGCGATCGTCTCCGAATGCTGTGCTTTGGATATCCGACGGGAAACGCAAGGCGCGGATCGATCTAACAAATGCCGCTTTCCAAAAAGGGTACTTCTTGTACACGCCCGAGTCGGACGAGTTAACTTTTACGTTAGAACCGATGCAAACCGGGGTTAGCGCGTCCTTGCACTGGGTGACTCAAGCACCCCAGGAAAGCCCACTGCACGGAACAACAGAAATAGGGGCGGTCAAATCCCGGCAAGTATTCAAGACGGCTCGACCGGAAGTTTTCCGGAAGGAGGGCAATCAAGCCACCCTGAATACTCCAGCGCCTGCTGGCGAAGCTGTAGCGGTGATCAATAAGCCGTTGGCGCTGGCGCAGGATTCGGCACCTAAGGCAATGTCTCCCGACGTAAATACGCCGAAGGCACCGACACCTGGCAGGTCTCCGACGACGGTCAGCTTCGCACCCGCACCGCCTTCCCGTTGGGGAAAATTTTTTAGAAAAGCCACCCCCGTACGGTTCTTACGTCCTTCCCGTTACAAAGGGTCAAATGAATTCGTAATGGCCAAGCCACGCCGAAAGGTCGACCCTGACGTACCGAAACTGATGGCCGAGGCCCTGACTCAGGACTCCAAAGTCAACTTGCGGGTTTCCGTCGACCAAAAGGGCCGAGTGACCGATGTGGAGCCGCTCGCACCTTTGCCTGAACACCGGCTGGTCGGCCTAGCCTCTACAGCAGCACGTAAGTGGGAATTCGAGCCCGCACGTTTAGGGAACCGCCCGGTGGCGAGCCGCCTTATTCTCAGCGTCATATTCAGGAATCCTCGAAATCCTGGCCACTGATACTTGGTTCGAGCCTGGCGTTTCTCCGGGATCTGGCGGCAGCAGGCCGACGAGGCTGACTGGCGTTCCGCCGAATAAGCGTCCAGCTCCAATTGGAAAAACTTGCGGGTGTTCTTCTGTGGATCATGAACAGCTTGTTGCTGCCTTACGAGGTCTGACCGACCAGCGACTCGGGAAGATCATTCTGGCGATTCACGTCTACATTTTGCTCCATGCATTCAGCACAACCTTTATCATGCCGGACAGATCGCGCTACTCAAGCGTGTGATCCGCGGGTAGCCGGCGAGCAGCTATTTAGAAATACAGCTTCAATGCAAGCACCGCTCGTCGAGCATCCAGTGTGCTGGTGTATTGCCCGAAGCGCGCGTTGACCTGGTTTCCCTGGGCGTCGAAACGTCCGGTCGTATCCACTCCATTAAACTGGGCATGGTTGAAGGTATTGTACGTCTCCATCCGGAATTGCAATCTGCGTCCCTCGACGCTGCCAAGCTGGAAGTTTTTAAGGAGCGTAATATCCCAATTGTTGATGCCCGGGCCGCGGATCAGGTCTTTCGCGGCGGTACCGATGCCGAACCCAGCTTTGGTAGGAGGTTGAACCACCTCGGTTCTGAATGCGCGTAGCACGGTCCGCTCACTCTTAGGTAGATTGGGGTCACCGGTCAGATTCACCCGCGAATCCACACCGGCGCCCACGCCGCCCACCAGGTCCGCACCTGAGACTAAGCTGTATCCGATGCCCAGAGGAGCGCCACTGATAAACGATGTAATTCCGCTGAGTTCCCAACCCCCCACCGAATGTTTCACGAAACCGGGTGAGTGGGTAAATCGAGGCAGGCTGTAGACGTAGTTCAGCACGAAGGTGTGCGTGCGATCATAGCCCGCTTTGCCATAGTTGCGAACCCGGGGATCGATGAAGGGGTTTACGGCCGCGTTGTTGTCGTTGACGAAGTTCATAGCCTTGGACCAGGTCCAAGCCGCCCCGAACGTAAAGTCACGGGAAAATCTCTTGTTTACCTGCGTCTGTAACGAATGGTAGTTGGAGTTGCTTGAGAACTCGATGTATTGGATATCCGCGAATCCGCGGATGGGGCGCAGAAAGTTATCCTGCAAAGGTCCGCCGGTGGTGGGATCGATATTTTCCGGCCGGAAGCGCGCTCCGTACGGAATTGCGTTAAGACTGCGCCGCTGCAAGAGGTGGCGCCCGACATTGCCCACATACGCAACATCGAGAACGGTGCTGAATCCGATATCCTGTTGAATGCCGAAACTCCAGTTGTATACCGTTGGAGGGGTGTATTTCCGCTGCACAGAAAATATACTCGACGGACTTAGACTCAGCGGCGTGGACAGGAGATCTTTAATGGTGGTGTAGTTCGCCGTCGGTGTAATCACGTTGGGTGTCGCCTCGACGAACTGCAGAATCTGGTCGTCGTTGAAGCGATCGTAGAAAATTCCCGCTCCGCCGCGGACAGCGGTCTTGCCATTGCCAAACACATCCCAACCGAAGCCCAAGCGTGGCGCGATCTGGATCGGTGGTGTCTCCAGCACGTGCTCGTTGTAGATTTTAGTGCCCTGGTAAGGTGTGCCGCTACCTGCTGCGAAGGTGCCGATTTTGACTGCAGGTACCACTTCGCCTGTCACCGGATTGCGCCCTTGACGCAGTGCTCCCGGTGCGGCTTGATACGGTTGAATGAGTTGCGGCTGCTGCTTGGGATCGTAGATCGTGGCATCGAAGATGGAGAACTTGTCGTTCGCTCCCCAGGTCGGCTGGATGTAATAGAATCGAACACCAGCGTCGATCGTAAAGCGCTTCGTAACGCGCCAGTTGTCCTGCGCAAACCATTCGACGTTGATGTACCGAGCATGGCCATGCGGGTGGGCATTTGATTCGGTATAGGCGTTCACCACTCCCAGCAACGCATTAGAAAATGCATAGTTCGTGTCCAGGGGATTGTTAACATTCCGGTCAAAGTTGAATGTTCCGTTGAACGCTGTGCCGCGAGCCGCATTGCGTGTGGTTTTCTCGATGTAAATGCCGAGCTTGGTGTTGTGCGGACCGAGGATGTTCGAGAAGTTGTCGCTCCAGTTCCAGATGTTATTCGTACCGAAGAACGGGTAGCGGCTCTCGATGTTAAGCTGCGGAGCACTCTGAACGCCGCCAAATGTGGCATTCGGTACGAGGTTAGAGGGATTTGAGGAGGGATAGAACTGCGGCAGGGTCAGCCCGATCTTGGTCCGGTTATTTCGATCCAGGCCAGCCTGCGTGAGAGGGTCGACGGTCTGCACGGCGCGGTTCACACCGAATGTGAACTCGTTGATCTTGGTGGGGCTGAAGGTGTGGATGAGGGTGCTGACGAGGCCCTTGCTCCGAATCTGGTAATTGATCGGGAGTTGAGGCCATATAGAGGAAGCCAGAACGAAATCGAACTCGCCTTTGAACGCCTCATAGTCTCGAATTCCACGCGCGTAGAACTGGGTGTTCGACGAGACGTTCCAATCGATACGCAGGATCTCCTCGCGCCGGGGCTGCGTAATGGGGGCCTGGAAGACACTGTTGAAGTTGTTGGAGGGATCCCTGGTGTTGGGCAGTGGAAAGATGCTCAGCAGTTTCTGCCCTTGCAGGTCGATGCGATCCGGCGGAATGATGTTGTTGGGAAAGGGAGCGCCAGTCCGCGGATCTTTGATGGGAATCAGCTTGCCGTTGGTGTCGACGGTCTGAGAAAAGTTGCCGGCGCGCTCCAGTGCGCTGGGGTAAGTGAGGCGCTGGAGCCGGGAGGGACGCGTGCGCGGCAGGAATTCTTGAGACCAGAAGAAGAACAGTTTGTCGCGAGTCTTAATCAGTCCGGGGATCAACACCGGACCTCCTACGAAATAACCGGGATAGTTGAAGCGGTACTGTGGACGGGGGAGGCCGTCGCGATTGCGGAAAAATTCGTTGGCGTTCAGTTTTTCATTGCGGAAGAAGTAATAAGCTCCGCCATGAAACTGGCTGGTGCCGCTTTTGATGACGGCGTTGATGGTGCCCCCCGAACTGCGGCCGTACTCGGCTTGATAGTTGGTCAGCAACACTTTAATCTCGCCCACTGCGTCCAGGCTGGGCGCGAGGTATGGCCCGCCCATAGATCCCGTATCGAGGCTGGAAACTCCGTCCAGAGTGAGATTGATGGTCCCGCCGCGATTTCCATTAATCGTGATGCCACCCAGATTATTCCACCCCGGGGCTTCGCGGTTCGCCGTATCGATGACGCCGGGTAGCAGCTTGACCAGGCCGAGATAATCGCGACCTTTTAATCCGAGCTCCTGAACCTGTCTGGTATTGATCAGACCCGAGCGTTCGGAACTCTGGGTCTGCAGGCGCGCGGCTTCCGCCGTCACCGAGACCGTTTCAGTAAGTGCTCCGACATCCAGCACAACACTGCGGAGCACAACGCGCTCGGTGGCCGTGACGACGATATCTCTTTGCTCGTAGCGCTTAAAGCCCTCCTTGTTCACAGACACTTGAAAAGTGCCAGGAAGAAGCTGCGTGAACACGAAGTCGCCGTCGTTGTCCGATATGGCTTCGCGCACTTGGCCGGTAGCCGTATTCGTAGCGGTGACGGTCGCGCCGGGAACACGCGAACCTGTGGAGTCCTGGATGGATCCGGAAATCTGACCCGTAAGGCCTTGCCCTAACAAGAACGTAAAGGGCGCCAGGCACAGCGCCAAGGCAGACAATCGCATCAACATGGGCGTTTTCTCCTTTAGGGAATCTATCACATCTACGTGCGCCTGGTGATTCGGCTGGCGTGATCCCGGACTGCTGGAATGCTTTCTGGCTGGCTCACTACGTAGTGGTCGGGGTCATAAGGCTGGCCCGGACCTTTGGGTAGTCCGAGCATCCACAACATGTCACCGGCGCCGCCCAGGGTTTCCACTTCCTTCAGCCACGCATCAAAGATCCGGTTTCGTTCCTGCTCGCTTTGGATCTCACCAGACCCACCGAACAGGGCGCCGTACTCTTCCAGCAGCATCGGTTTGTCGGCGCGCTCTCCGGCGTGCTGATGCTCACGTATCCACCTCAGGCCGAACTCAACCGGATCTATGTCCTTGCCCATCTGCTGCGGGTAGAGGTGGCAGGTCCCGAAGTCTACTAGAGCAACGCCCAGCAACTCTTCTGAACTCACTCCGTAGCGTCCGTTGAAGAGTGCATTGCCGCCGGCGTGCTTATGGCGAAAATAACCCTCATCGCCCACCGCTCTCAGATGATTTGCATCCAGACTGCGAATGAAACGGCTCATCTCGTCCACCCACGCGATTAAAGTCTCCACCCCATCCGCGAGCGGTTTTCCATCGTCCGTTTCACAGCGGGGTTCGTTGGCAAGCTCCCAAGCTAAAATAGCGGGCTCATCCCGGTACAAGCGGCCGGTTACCGAGTTCCGGCGCGTGATCAGTTGTTCCACCCAGTTCCGGTAAGCCTGGCGGGCTGCCTGGCTTCGATAGAAATGGTTCTTGGCAGGCAGACCCAGCCACTTGACATACTGCGGCATCCCACCGAAATCGGGCCAGTTGTTGGTCAGCGTTAAGATCAGACGGAGCCCACGGGCGCCGGCCAACGCGACCGCGCGATCCAGTCGTTCCAGTCCATCCGGTCCGTCGTGATAATCAGGCGCCTGTTTCGCTGCATTCCAGAATTGAAAGTAAACGTCATTCGCCTTCGGCGCGGGCGCATCCAGAAATGCCCAGATGCGCATGCTGTTCAGATTCAGCCGAGCTGCCAAGTCGAGCACAGCCGTCTGGACCTCCTGCTGCGTGTACGCGAGATAGTAGTTGTTCGCTCCGGCGATTCGAAAGGGAGCGCCACCAATCAGCAGCTGCCGGCCCGACCGTTGCACGAAACCTTGTACTGGGGGCATAGTTTGACTTCTCCGAATTATAGCTTCAACTTTGGAGAGGCCCATCGCCCCGGCTCAAGGCCGTAATGAGCAACTCCTTGCGATGTGCCAGGGCCGAAAGCGCCGAATCGAACGAGATCCAGTACACTACGCCACCCAGCAGTGACGCGAACAAAAGCGTCCCATAGAAAGCGACATTGCTGTCATCAAAACCGTAGCGCGCCAGATACGCTAACCCCACGGGGAGCAGTGCAAGCGGAAATAGAAAGGCGAGCATAGCCCGGGTCTTGCCGCCGGAACTGGAGCGAAAAGATTCGGCTGGGTCGGTCGCGCGCGGATCATAAATCGAACTCAAGTTGCCGATCGCCAGCAGGAACAGCGACACGGTGAGGGGAACCAGGTACGCCTCGCTCACTCTCGTAAGGCCGAGCGGAAGCCGAAAGACTCCGCATACCAAAACAATCACCGTGATCTCCAGAACAACGAATAGCAGGGCGATTAAATTTTTTGCGATCAACACCTGTGAGAAGGCTACTGGAGCGAGAATGTAGATTTGAGCGGCGGCCCGGTCGAAGCCGAGCACATTCCAAAACAGTACCTCGCTTAGCAGCAACAGCCCGTAGAGGCTCACAATGGTGAGATAGCCGTGTGCTATGAGAGATGCGGGGTCGGCGCGGATCGTCATTGGAAGCCATATCAGTAACCCGAATGAAAAGCCCATCACGAACACTAAACGGAATCGTGAGGACCGGGTCAAAACACGCAGTTCCTTTTCCATGAGAATGGCGAGGGGGTCGTTGAACAGCCGCCCAGGCAGCCGGTAGAAACCTTCCATCCACCCGTTCGAACGGCTGTCCGGGTCTGCGCCATCGGTCTGTTCCTCGCAGTCAAAGCGCATACTGCGACCGAACTGCCAAGCCGCGAAACAGTAGGCTGCGGCTGTCCAAGCCATCAGCTCCATAACGGCGGGGGCTGTGACGCGGCCTCCCAGCCAAAGAGCGGTCAGATTCCACGGCCAGAAAGCGAAGGAAGGCCGGGCAAATAGCTCTGCCGCCCATCGGGCCTTGCCTGTGGTGATCAAAACTTGCGGCAGTCCAGCAGCGAGCACAAACAGAAGGGCGGCGATTTCACGGAAATATTTTTTAGCAAGAACCCCTTTCAGCAACTCGCGAACCCCGAGCGACAAGAACAGATTCAAAGTGACGAACGGGATCAGGCCTAGTGGCGCCCAGGCTGGAATCTTGGAGTTGAGGAGCAGTCCGATGCCCGTCGCAATCAGAACCATCAGGACCTCGATTCCGCTCGATACGCGCAAGAGCACCTCCAGGGTAAAGAGTTCGCGGCGCGGAATCGGATAGACCAGGAGCTTCTTCAAATCCAGCGCGAGACCCATGGAGGTCGTCATGAGGGGCATCACCTGCCAATAGAAAAAACAGGTGAGCAACCCGCGTGGGAGTGCAGTCTCGAGCAAATTCAGCTTTTCCGGATCGGCGGCAAAGACCGCGGCCGAAATCGCGAGGAAGGCGAATCCCCCATACCAGATGAGCAGCATGAAGGAGCTCAAAAGAGTGCCGGCCCAATTGTTAGCAGGCCGGTAATAACGCAGCGTGCGCCACTGCACCACCAGAATTGCCCACGCGCGGGTACTCATTGTCAGGAACACCAGGTCAAAGCCTAGGCAGGCCCTCGGAGGT
>JBBSHP010000153.1:0-8277 GCA_038232555.1 Bryobacterales bacterium | reverse complement strand
GACCTGCGCATCGCGACCATCAAGGGCGCACCCATGGTTGATCCGATTATTCGTATCGACACAAATCAGGGGCTTTATGGATTGGGCGAAGTTCGGGACGGAGCCAGCAAGAACTATGCGTTGATGCTCAAGAGCCGCATCCTGGGCGAGAACCCGTGCGACATCGACCGGATTTTTCGCAAGATCAAGCAGTTCGGTGGTCACTCCCGGCAGGCCGGCGGCGTGTGCGGGATCGAAATGGCATTGTGGGATCTGGCCGGAAAGGCCTACAATGTCCCGATCTATCAGATGCTGGGCGGCAAATTCCGCGACAAGATCCGATGTTATGCGGACACTACCGAGTCAGAAGATCCGAAGATCTATGGGAAGCGATTGCGCGGGCGCCGCGATGAAGGGTTCACCTGGTTGAAGATGGACTTGGGCGTCGATCTGGTGAAGGATGTTCCCGGCGCACTCACGGCTCCACTGGGAATGTCGATGGCGCAGGGTGGCAAGACTGAACACATGTTCACCGGTGTCGAGCTCACCCAAAAAGGTGCCGCTTTGATGGGCGACTTCGTAGCAGCCGTCCGTGAAGCGGTGGGCATGGACATTCCCCTATCCTGCGATCATTTCGGACACATCGGGGTCAACTCCTGCATTCGGCTCGGCAAGGCCCTTGAGAAGTACAACATCGCCTGGCTGGAGGACATGATTCCCTGGCAGCGCACAGACTTGTGGAAAAAGATTACCGATGCCGTCGACATTCCCACACTGACCGGTGAAGACATCTACCTGAAAGAAGGGTTCATCGAGTTGGCCAGAAATCATGCCGTGGATATTCTGCATCCCGATCTCGCTACATCGGGCGGCATCCTGGAGACCAAGAAAATTGGCGACGCCATTCAAGAGTACGGCGTTCCTATGGCGATGCATTTTGCCGGAAGCCCTGTGTCGTGCATGGCGAACGTGCACTGCGCGGCTGCTACGGAGAACTTTCTGGTGCTGGAGAATCATTCGGTGGATGTGCCCTGGTGGAGCGATCTAGTGGAGGGCGTGGAAAAGCCCATAGTCAATCGAGGGTTTATCACGGTTCCGGAAAAGCCTGGACTCGGGGTCACGTTGAATGATGAAGTGATGAAAAAGCATCTGCTGGAACCGGGCTACTTCGATCCCACGCCTCAGTGGAATACGGACCGTTCCAACGACCGCCTGTGGAGCTGATATTCGGGAGTTTAGGGCTGGCTCGACGTTTGGAAGCGGCTGAAGCGAAGATCGCCGCAGGGTTTGCGCATGCCTCCGGGCATGCAGCACTTTCGATCGCGGGGGGCGAGCAGCATTCGTCGGGGTCGGATCGCCGCTGACTCATGCGGTTGGAATCGGAATGGCGGGTTCGGTTTCTAACGCTGACGTGGATCGGATTGAGGAGTTCTACCGCGCCCGCGACACCGCTGTGGTCTTAGATGTTTGCCCGCTGGCGGACCCTTCCCTCCATCAACTACTCGGCGAACGCGGCTACCGCATCACTGAGTTCAACAATGTTCTGGTGCGCCGTCTGGAGCCGGGCATTTCGATCCACCCGGCCGATTTTGTGCGCCGCACCCAACCCGCAGATGAGGATGCATGGGCGCGAACGGTATCACGAGGGTTTTTCGAGCGCGACGAGATGACTCTGGATGAGCAGAAATTGACGCGCACTATTTTCCGCCTTGACTCCGGAGCGTGCTGGCTGGCTTCGACTGACGGGACTCCGGCCGCGGCTGCGGCAATGGGGGTTGAGGAAGGCGTTGCTACCTTTTTTGCCGACAGCACACTAACGGCTTACCGGCGACGGGGCTTACAGTCGGCATTAATTCAGGCGCGGCTGGCCTATTCAGTCGAGCAAGGCTGTGACCTGGTTACAGCTTCGACGGTTCCCGGCAGCAGTTCACAATTCAACTACGAGCGGCTTGAATTCCGAGTAATCTACACGAAGTACACCATGTCGCAGGACGAGGCTTGCCAGCGTCGGCGCGCCGCGTAGTGGTCGGTATCAACAAAGCCTATGAAGGACGTGCGCACCCGATTAAAGTGAATAAGCGCGCGAAAGCCGTGCTGAATTAGCGAGTTGGACGGGGCGCGGAAGGAAAAGCGGCTAAATCTTGCGGCGTAGGTGATAGGTGAACGAAGCGGTCACATAAGAGCGAAGGGGAAACCCGGTGATGCGTTCGAACGGTTCGCCTTCGCCAGGCAGGGAGAGGGTCTCCAGCGTTTGGCCGCCATAGCCGCTGGCGATAAAGAAATTCACACCCACATCGAATCCTTTGCTCTCAAATGGCCGGATCACCGCTCCCCGGAATTCACGAACGGGAACGGCTACAAACCCGTCGCCGAGCGGTTTCCTTCCCACGTGTGCGTACTCGCCTCGTGCCACAAGATGAAAGGGGAGCTTGTCGATGGTCCCCAGCACATCCCAAATCAGCCGTGGGGCTTCGGGGGTTGCCTCGCCGGTGAGACGGTCGCGGGCATCGGCGCGCGCAAAGAGTCCTTCGACGAATCCATGGCTGAAACGGCGGCGGGCGGTCACGGTGAGAGATTTTACGAGGCCTGGTCCCTCGTCCTGCTGCAAGCCAGTGTCGTTGGATATGCGTGCCAATTGCTGCGCGGTGGTCCCATGGGCGAGCGTCACGCGAAACTCGGTAGCCGCTACTGTTTTGCTGACAACGAGCTGGTAGGAACGCGCCTTGCTCACGATAGTTCCGCCCATAAGGGCCGTGGTGCCGATGCGTGGGTCATTGACGTGGAACGCCTGCCCGTAACTTAAGGCCACTGTCGGCAAAAACGAAACAGAGGACGGCGGAAGCAGTGTAATCGTCCCCTTAGGCGAATTGATGCTGGCCTGCCGCGAGAACGAAAAGTCGGGCCGGTAGAGATCCCGATTATCAAAATGAACTTCGTCCCGGCGATAGCCGAGGTTATAGTGCAGGAAGCGCAGCACGGTGCCGTCCACAGCGATGAACGGACTGTAAAAATTCAGGGTGATGTTGTTGGCGGTAAGGGGCTGGAAGACGCCCGCAGCGTCGGCCCGGTCCAGATCGACGGCGTGGGGAGCTTCCCGGCGGAAGTTCACACCGGCCATCAGCGAGAATGCTTTGCTGAAGTTTTCCGCATAAAGCACGTCTTCCGAGTTCACGTTGCGGTGCTCGCTCTGGCGAATCCAGCCGTCCCCAAAATTGGGCCGGACATCCAGGGTGTAGTAGCGATAGAAGCCCGACAACTGGAGCTGGCGGCGCTCGGTCAGATGCCAGACGTCATTGAGAATCAGCGCACCGTTTGATGTTTCCTCGCGTTGCCGGGAATCAATTGTATCGTTCGCAACATGAGTGTCGATGGGGATGAGGCCAGGCTGAAAGGCGAAGCCGTAATAGCCGATGCCGTAAACGGTCAGTTCATGTTTGCCAAGTGTGAAGACCTTAGAAACATTCCCTTTGTACTGCTTGCGATGCTCCAGCCGTTCGAGAAAACCATTCCCGTATGAAATCTCCAGCCCCACCCACGATTTGTTGGCGGGGTTCTTGGGGCTCCAGCCAGCCACGAGATTCAAATCGCGGTAGTCGGCGGCGATCCGTACCAGCGGCTCCAGACGATCCCGCAGTCCGAAGATGATGGCCGAGTTCACCGAATTGTTACCTTCGCGAACATTGAAGGCCGCACCATCGGTTTGAACGTTCTCGATCGCAATTGGAATGATCACGTTGGGGTCGGCATAACCGTTCCCGTGGGCATTAACGGGTAGGTTGTTAGGAAATAAAAACCCACCGACTTGAAAGAACATCGCAATCGGCTCCCCGTGGTCTCCGGCCACGCCCGGCGAAAAATACTGGGGCGGCTTTACTCCCCCGGCAGGCGACTCCACGGGCATGCCAGGGATGGAGATAGGCATACCGGGGCGGCCCGGATTTGCGTCCAGCGTCTCATCCCGGACCATAAACCGCTGGGCAGGATCGGGAGCGAACAACCCGATATCCGACACGGAAGCGGATACGCTAACGGACTGGTTTTGTGAAGCCACTGCCGAGAATTGAATGTCTTCCACCTCTGCTCCATCGCTGGCCGTGATGGTGATGGTTTTAGTGAGGATAGGAAAGCCGGCAGATTCCGCTGTCAGCCGGTACTCACCAGCATCGATGTTGGTGAAGGCAAAGCACCCTTGATCGTCGGTCACTATCTCGCGTCTAGACGAATTTGCGCGGCGCAGAAGCCGTACGGTCGCGCCGGAAACGGATTTGCCTTGCGGATCGGTGAGGGTTCCTGTCACTCCCGTAGCCGCATGCAAGGTGGCGACGGCTAGAAAAAAACAAGCGAGAATGCGGCTTCCTGAAGCGGAACGGATTTTGGCCGGCAGCTTTCAACTTCCCAGAGTGCTACTAATTGTAGGATCGTGCTAACAATCGTACGATAACACTATGCCGGAACTTTGCCGCATTGGCATTGCCATCAATGAAGATCTGCTTAAGAAATTCGACACACTGATTGAAAAGCGAGGCTACACGAATCGCTCTGAGGCGTTTCGGGATATGGTCCGCAATGAGATCGTGCAGGAGGTGTGGGAGTCGGCCGATGGGGAGGTATTCGGCACGGTGACGCTCGTTTATGACCATCATGTCCGTCTCCTCACCGAGCGCCTGACGGAGCTACAGCACCAGTTTCATTCTTCAATCATTTCCACGCTGCATGTTCATCTCGATCACGACAACTGTCTCGAAGTGATTCTGGTGCGGGGAAAGGCCCAGACCGTCCAAAGTCTCTCCAGTGCGCTGATTGCCACAAAGGGTGTTAAACACGGGCGGTTCACGGGCACGACTTCAGGCGCTCAGTTGCCGTGAATTCATACGGTTGGAGGCCCATGGTTTTGGTGGACGGGATCAGAAAGCGACGCTGCCCACGCGGGGTTCTACAACTTTGGTAAGGCGGCCAAGCTTTCAATCGACCGGTTGAGATTCCGCTCGTGCTTATCTCTCGCCCACCACAATCTGATTGTTGACGCTGGTCACGCCTTTCACTTTCTTGGCCAAGCGCTCGGCTTTCGATTTCTGTCTTGGCTTTTGCACTTTACCCTTCAAAGTAACTGCGCCGTTGTGCACCTCGACCTGCATGCCAGTGCCGCCCACATCGGGATCGCTGGCCAGCTTCACCAGAACCAGATCGTAGATGCGGTCGTCCGTGAGAGGTGGTTTGTCGGCCGCGAAGGCTGGAGCCAGCGTGAGTAAGAACAACAGGCAAAAACTGACGATCGAGCGTACGATACGCATGTTTATCGATTCTCCAGATCTGTTTCCAATTCTGTACCGCTTTCCGAACGCCAGTCAATTGCGTTCAGAAATTCGGGGCTCTGGCGCCAGTCTGGACGGACTTTCACGAAAAGCTCCAGAAATACCTTGCGGCCCAGCAGTTTCTCGATCTCGATGCGCGCGCTGGTTCCAATCGTCTTTAGCATGGCGCCTTTTGCGCCAATGACGATTCCTTTCTGGCCTGCGCGCTCGACGTAAATGGCCGCGGCGATCCGGATCAGCTTGGGTGTGTCCTCCCAATTTTCAACCAGAACCGCGATCGAGTGCGGGACCTCCTGACGCGTTTCACGAAGGATCTTCTCTCGGATCAGCTCCGCAGCCAGGAACCGCTCGGGCTGATCGGTGAGATAGTCGCTGGGAAAATACTGGGGCCCTTTAGGCAAACGTGCCACGATCGATTCCCGCAGCCGGTTCAGGCCCTCACTCTTGGAGGCGGAGATGGGGAAGGACTCCGCAAACTTGTAGAGCGATTGATACTGCTCGATGCGAGGCAAGAGTTGCCGCTTGTCGTCCAGGCGATCGATTTTGTTCAGCACCAGCAGCACCGGTGAGTCAACGCCCCGGATGAGATCGACCGCCTGCCGGTCGTCATCGGATACGGCTGTGAGACAGTCCGCTACGAACAGCAGAACATCGCGCTCCTGCAGCGCAGCCCGTACGGTTTCCATCATGCGCCGGTTCAGCAGCGAGGGAGCTTCGTGAATACCGGGCGTGTCGATAAAAACGATTTGGGAGTGCGGCGACGTGACCACGGCCTGCACAGATGTGCGCGTGGTCTGGGGCTTGGACGAAACAATGGCCAGCTTGCCTCCGGCCATGGCATTCAGCAGTGTGGACTTGCCAGCGTTCGGCCGTCCGATGATCGTCACAAAACCGGACACGAAGTCGCTAGCGACCGTGGGTACGTGCTGCGTTGGTACATGCTGGCTCAAGACTTCATGCTAGCGCGCTCTCGTCACTCGACGGTAAAGACGACGGGCTGCTCGATCATGGAGTCTTTCTTGGCGGTCAGGAGCATCAGGCGGTAGCGGCCCGCTTCGAGCTTGGGCACTGTGAACTTAATCTCAGAATTGCTCTGCTCCGTGATCTTGGCCTTGGTGTCGTTCTTGCCATCGGTCAGGTACAACTCGCCGATCTTCAATTTGTCCAGGTTCTCTCCCTTGGCGCTGGCGGTAGTGCCTACTTTGCCGGTGTCCGGCTCAACGGACGCGACCTTCGAAAACCCTTCGAAGGGCACAGCGGTAGTTAAGGCCGCGGTGAAAAACAGCAGCCCAACAAGGTATTTCATAGGAATCCCCTCCCGGTTGGTGAGTATATATGATTACACAGGACCCGGGGGCGTTGGTTTCCTAACCGGTCTTGCTTCAGAAGTCCAGACGCACAGCGATCTGGCCCCTGTCGCGGTGTGTTGAGTCTTGCCGTATTCGCGGGATTCCAGAGAAACGTGCGGTTCGGTTCCAATGGCGACGATGTCGCGGTAACCCCGAGCTAGCCAAGGCCGAATAATGCTTCGGTGTTGATAACGGCCCAGCGGGCTCCTCTTCCGCGCATGGAATCAACCATGTGTTTTGTCCCGCCGGGACCGTCCCCTCCCTTGCCGTCCCAAAGCGCGATGAGCGTGGTGTTCTGCGCGCCATACCAGAGAACGTTCTCGATCGAGCATCCACAAATTGGAGCGCTCCCAAATGCTGTACTTCGGTTTGCCGTCGAGCCAGGCTGGCATGTTTTTCGAGCGCTGATAGACTCGCCTCTGAGCGGTTTCGTACTGATGATCGAAACGGGCAACCCAATCGTCACCGGAGGGCTCGACTGAGGCGGCCACATACTCGTCCCTCGGCATGATCAGGAACAAGCGACGTTCGATCTTCAACTCCTCGCAGATCTCCATAAAGAGCAGATCGCCACCGCTCGCGCCGCCTGAGACACCGATTACCGGGCCTCGGGCGGATTGTACAACCTTCTGAACCTCCTTTCGAATGGCGCCCCGGGCAGTCGCTTCCTGTCTTTTTGGGAACCGCGGCTTGGGCCGGCCGTCGTCATCGACACGATGTCCGGTAAAGAGAACGAAAGTGGGCTTGGCGGTTGTCGTTACCTCCGGAGCTGCGAGAAAGACAGGGAGCGAAGCGTTTACAGGCTTTGTCAAAATCTTCAGTGCCTGATAAATTTCCAGTTGTCGGCGGACCGAATCGGCGCCGAAGGGGTCTAGATTTCTTAACGCGTCCCGATAATCCTGGGCCACCGTACTGCGCCCGGTCAAGCAACTGAAATCGGCATAGCTCACATCCAGCCAGACGTCTTTTTTGTCCGCCCGCGCAAGCCTTTGCCGTTCGGCGCGGATCGAAAAATCCACCGCTCCGGTGAGTTGCGCGCGCTGCCTGGTGTAATTTCTCAATTTGGCCGGCGCCTCATCTTCACCGAAGCGCTCCATCCACGAGTTGGGAGCGGCCGCGGCAAGTTCCGTAATAATGGAAACCATAGCGAGCGCGTTCAGTCCGGAGTAGTAATGGCTCAGATTCGCCGCGAAGCCTTTTTCATACTCATCGAATGCATCGAACAGGCATCCCGAACGTAGCGCTGCGGCCGGGCGCTCGGCTGGCGGCAGACTCTTCCAGTCGGCGATCCAACTGGTTTTTGCATTGCTCGCCAGGAGCGACCTGGCCTCCGCGATTTGTTCGGTAGACAGGTCTTTTCTGTCGATGATTCGCATCAAAGCCTGTTTGGAACTCTCGAGATCTGCCAACTTCTGATAGATTGTGCCCAGACGGAGGTTGGCCTGGACATCGAACTCGAGTTCACTCTGAACCGCTTCCCATGTTTTGACCGCGTGGCTCATATCCTTGAGCCGGAACTGCGCTTCGCCGATAACCCGCAGTCCCTCGCGGCGCCAGCGCAGACCGGAAGTTTCAGCGGCTAGTATAGCGTATCACTTAAACATATCCATGATTATGTTTTCTGATAAGCTTGCCGT
>JBBSHP010000152.1:0-8287 GCA_038232555.1 Bryobacterales bacterium | reverse complement strand
TGTTCTCCCTGGGTGGGGCTTTGGGCAGAACGATTAGCAGGAAAAGCGTGATCAGGACTCCAGGGGCCGCAGCCCAGTAGCTGCGCGACAGCCCGAGGTGGGTGAAGACGGTGGAGAAGTAAGTGGGTCCTACAGCCAGGCCGAGCGTGCCCGCGCTGATGAAGCATGCCATCCAACGGCCGCGGTTGCCCGGCAACCCGAGCGTAGCTTGCGCCGAGGCTTGGGGATGAAAAGACGCGATGCCGGCGCCCCCCAGGAGGACGAGAGCAACCAGCCAGCCAAAGCTGGAAGCCAGCCCAAAGCACGATACGAAGATGCCTGCCACAGCGGGAGCGAGCGCGGAGAAAAGACGGGTGTGGAACCGATCCGAAAGATATCCGTAAGCAGGCTGCACCACCGATGCAGAGAACACCATCAGGCCGCCCAGGAGGCCGGCTTGCGTCAGACTCAGGCCAAGCTTCTCGCCCAGCAAAGGTTGGAAGGTGCTGAGACCGGCCGAATATAAATCGATGAAGAAGTGGCTGATGCAGAAGAGATTGAAAGCGAGGAATCCGGTATGCGCGAGCGTGCGCTCCTGCTGCAATGGAATCGCGAGCGCTGCCGTTTCAGTTGCCATTCAAAGGGGTAAGCTCTTAGTATAAATGCGCGCATTGAGAGCGGCCCTGTTAGCGGCCATGGCCTCCCTTGCCGCCGGTAAGGCGCAAGCGGGTCAACCTTCACAAAATAACGAGAAGAACTACAGAGAGGCGAAGGTCCTGCGCGGGCAGGGACGATTCCTGGAAGCGGAATGGTCCATGCGAGCGGCTCTCGCCGAGGCGGAAAATTCCGAGGCGCTGACGGAGCAGGTGCCCACCGCGCTGTTTCAGTTAGCGGAGATCTATCGTGTCGAGGGCAAATACGCGGAAGCGGAACCGTTGTTGCAGCGGTCGCTCAACCTGAGAGAAAAGGCGCAAGGCCGCGACAACATGGAGCTGCTTCCCATGATGCAGAGCCTGGTCAAGATTGGCCAGGCTCTGCGTAAATACCCGGATGCCGAGAAACTGTTGGCCAGGGCGATTGGGATCCGCGAGACACACCAGGGTCCGGATCACGCCGACGTTGCAATGGAGTACACCAACCTTGGCCGGATCATGGTGGCGCAGAAGAAGTTTGCGGACGCGGAGCTGCTGTACCGCCGGACGCTGGAAATCCTGGAGAAGAACTATGGGCCTGAAGATTTGAAGCTGTGCCCGGCTCTCGACGCGCTGGCGGGACTGTACCGGCTGATGACAAAGTTCGAGGAGGCCGAGCCACTGCTGAAGCGCTCTTTGTGGATCCGCGACAACGTGGTCGGGCCGGTTCACCAGGATGTCGCGCAATCGCTGGATGCACTAGGATCTCTGTATTACGCGACGAAGCGATATCCGCAAGCCGAAGCGGTGTACCGGCGATCGCTGGCGATCTGGACCCAACTGCTGGGGGCGGATCACCCGCTGATCGCGACGAGTCTGGACAATCTCGCGGTGGTGCTCGCTCTGCAGCAGAAATATGGGGAGGCGGAATCGTTGTACAAACGGTCGCTTGGGATTCGGGATGGCGAGGATGCCGGGAGCTTGCACAATCTCGCGCTGGTGCAAGTGGCTCTGGACAAGAGTAGGGAGGCTGAGCTTCTGTATAAGCGCCTGCTTACGATTGTGGATTCGTCAGAGGGGGTGAAAGCATTGTCTGTACAGGTGGTATTGAAGGAATATGCCGAAGTGTTGCGCAAGCTGAATCGCACGGCGCAGGCCAGGATGATGGAGGCCCGGGCAAAGGCGCTTCAGCAAAGCCGGACGACCGGCCAACTATGATGGGGGCTTCTAAAACATGCCAAGTCGAACGGCGTTAGTTACTGGAGCGAGTCGCGGAATCGGCAGGGCGATTGCGCTGGCGCTCGCAAATTCAGGAGCCCGCGTGGCGCTGTGTGCGCGCAGCAGCGATCAGTTGGAGGAGTTGGCCGCGGAGATCCGCTTAGGAGGGCACGAAACATTTGTCGCCGCTCTTGATTTGGCCAGCGCGGATTCTATCAAGCAGACCGTCACACAAGTGTCGAAAGATTTCGGCCGGATTGACATTCTGGTGAACAACGCGGGGATCACGAAAGATGGGCTGGCCATACGCATGAAAAAAGACGATTGGGATTCGGTGATTTCAACGAATTTAACCGGCGCTTTCCTGATGTGTCAACAGGTACTGCAAGGCATGATGCGCGAACGCTGGGGTCGCATCATCAATATCTCGTCGGTGGTGGGAGAGATGGGTAACCCGGGTCAGGCGAACTATGTAGCATCCAAGGCCGGAATGATCGGTCTGACGAAATCTTTGGCCCAGGAGATGGGTAGTCGAAACATAACCGTGAATGCCATTGCCCCCGGTTTTATCGAGACCGGGATGACGGAAGGTCTTTCGCCGGAGCTGAAGGAGAAAATGCTGGCGAACATACCGTTGAAGCGGATCGGCCTGCCCGAAGATGTCGCAGCGGCGGTGGTGTTCCTGGCGAGTGATGCAGCCAGCTACATTACCGGGCACGTTCTGGATGTGAACGGCGGGCTGTACATGTGAGCGGCCGTGCCGCCGCCCCGCCAGCTAGGGAGCAACTTGTATGCTGCCGAAGAGGCCGTGATCTTGAATCCGTCCGCCGCCTGAGATGCCAGCCGTGAAATAGACCAGGTTCGAATCGCCGCCGGTGTGCCCATTGCCGGTCTGCAGCGCCCAGAGTCCTTCAATGACCATCGGCGCGCCGGAGGCGTCCTGCAGCGTTCCCAGGAATTCGCCGGTAGTCAGATCGAAAGCGTTGACCCGGCAGTCGCCGAAATTTGCGATCAGCAGGGTGCTGCTCAGATCGCCGAAAAAGTGGGGCGCGATCGCAAGTCCCCAGGGAGAATTCAGCGGCCCGTTCGAGATCAGCCGCTGCCGCAAGTTCCCGTCGGTATCGAAGACATTCACGATGCCGTTGCCAAGTCCGGCCACACTATCGTGCCTGGCGCCATCCTGCAGAGCGTATGTAACCAGCAAGCGCCGGCCAATCTTCTGGACGTTGAACGGGGCGAAGCCAGCGGGCAGGTTGGGATCTTTGAATCCTCCGGCGACTGTGGCAGGACTGAAACTGGCATCGAACACATCGATTGACCCCGCGCTGAAGTTTGCGGCGTAGAGCATGGGTCCGGTGCTGCTGATCGCGAGCGCCAGCCCTTTATAGACTGCGTTGGAACCTGAACCGCCCACCACCGCGAGCGCTATGCCAGCATCCACCCCAGCGTTCCAGCCGGAGATCGAACCGTCCTCGCCTGCGAATAGAAATGAAGCCGGCTTGCCCGCTGCAATCTCGAAAGCAGTGGTCGAGGTGAATACTTGTCCAGTAGGCGAAGACCGGGAAGGTCCGGATGCGGCCGCAGGTATCTTCACTATCAGAGCCTTGGGCGCAGGAAAGGGCTGGCCGGTGGTGTTGTAAACGGTGGAAGACGGGGGAGATATGTGGCTGGACCGCAACGCTGAAGCGGGTGCCCGATTCTGCCTGCGGCTCCCCGTGTAGAGTGCGAGCGCTGGAGGGATTTACAATGAATTC
This sequence comes from Bryobacterales bacterium, assembly GCA_038232555.1. Taxonomy (GTDB): domain Bacteria; phylum Acidobacteriota; class Terriglobia; order Bryobacterales; family Bryobacteraceae; genus JBBSHP01. The sequence goes on along the minus strand of JBBSHP010000152.1, from coordinate 4,704 downwards.
ATATGCATCACAGCGAGGCGCCTCCGCTCGAGTATGGGCGGGGGATGACCGCTTTCGATTTGGCAGGCTGGAAAGTGGCTCTTGGCACTGCTTTTTCCGTACTCCTGGCGGTCTTGTTTTTTGTGTCGGGAAGTTGGAAGCTGACGGATCCGTTCCGCTGGTCGCAAGCGCTTACGCACTTTCTGGTGCCTGCGAACCTGGCGCTGCCCTTCACGTTGCTGCTCGGCATTGGTGAGGCCTTGGGCGCGGTGTTGATCCTGGTTCCGCAGTTTCGCAGGTGGGGCGGGTGGCTGCTCGGGCTGCTGCTGGTGGCCTTCATGCTCTACATCGGGATGAACTACAACGCGCTGGCCGGCAAAGAGTGCAGCTGTTTCCCACTGGTCAAGCGAACTATCGGACCGGCGTTCTTTGCTGGAGATGTTCTGATGCTGATCATGGCTGCGGCCGCCGCAGTCTGGGCGCGACCCTCTGCCGGGCTTCGCGGCGCGGCGCTGATCCTGGGGGCCGTGACGGTCTTCGCCGGAGTGTCTTATGGCGTGAACGCATCGCGGCAGAGTGGCCTCAAAGCACCGGATTCGATCACTGTGGATGGTCAGCCCACCTCGCTCCAGCAGGGAAACATATTCCTCTTTTTTTACGATCCCGAATGCATGCACTGCGATGCCGCTGCCCGACGCATGTCGAAGTTGAACTGGAAAAACACCAAGGTGATTGCTATCGACACTCGCATGCCGCAGTTCGCTCCAGACTTTCTTCGGGACACCGGGCTGCGCGCCGGTATCTCGCACGATGGGAAGCTCCTGCGCGGGGTGTTCAAGTTCATCGATCCGCCCTACGGGGTTGCGCTGCAGGATGGTCATCAGCTCGCCGCGATCGTGAACTTCGAGGAGAGCGAGCCTGCTAAGACGCTTCGCCAGGCCGGCTTCATCGAATAGGAATGAGCTGGTGCCCGCGCTGTACACGCGCAACCACTATGAGAACCCTTCCGTTCATTGCTTTCCTGTTTCTACTGACGTTCAGGCTACACGCGGCGCCCTGCATCACGGCCGATTCCAGGTGCACCGAGTGGGTCTCCTTCAAGGGTGGTCCCTCGCGCTCCCTTTTGTACCGAACGTATGCTCTCGAGAGCAACAACCCTCAGATCACGCGTGCGTTCATTTTGATCCATGGCGCGGGCCGCGATGCGGATAATTATTTCCGTACGGCCGTAGCTGCGGCGTTTCTCGGGGGAGCCCTCGACGACACCATCGTCATCTCCCCCCGCTTCGCTTCAAACGACGGACGGGGCTGCCGCGACACCCTGGCTGGAAACGAAGTGAGCTGGAGCTGTTCCGGCGACAGTTGGCGTTCCGGAGGCACAGCGACCAGCAACGAAACATTAACTTCCTATGACTTTACCGATGAGATTTTACGCAAGCTGGCGCGCAAGGAAAGCTTCCCGAATCTGAAAAGTATTATCCTGGCGGGCCACTCGGCGGGAGGGCAGTACGTTACGCGCTACGAGATGGCGAACCAGCTTCATCATACGATCGGCATCCCGATCACATACATCGTCTCCAATCCATCGAGCTATGCTTACCTGGACCCTGTCCGCCCCACTTCGGATGGAGCGGACTTCCGGCCATTCGCGGATGGCCGCAATTGCACCACCTATGATCGATGGCCTTATGGGTTACAGAATCGAAGTGGCTATGCTTCCAAACTGAATGACGACCAACTGAAGAAGCAGCTCGCGTCGCGGCCCGTGATCTATCTGCTGGGTGAGATAGACATCTTGCCATTGGGAGGATTCGACTCTTCCTGTCCGGCTATGGCGCAAGGACCCACTCGCCTGGCCCGCGGCCAAGCTTATGCAAAATATGTCAATCAGAGGTTCGCGGCACAGCACAAAGTCACGGTGGTTCCGTTGTGCGGACATAACGCTCGATGCATGTTCACTGCGGAAGTTACCCTTCCGCTCATCTTTCCGATCGCGAATTGACGATCTTAGCCGCGCTTCATCCGGCCGCGGATGCGTTTGGCGAGCTTTTCGATCTCTTCCGTCCTCTTGATTGTAGGAATGGACACAACGAAGGCGGAGCTTTTCTCCAGATCAGCCTTTAAGTCTTCAGAGAGCCGGATCAGCTCCGCCGCATCTTCCAGGGATTTCTGGTATTCGGCCTTGACTATTTCGTCGCGTTGCAGCTTTCCGTTCGGTAGCCGTATGTCAGAACCATGAATGTTCGGATCCGGCTTAGACGGGTCAGGTGATTGTGCGTACGCGCTGAGCAGCAGACAACATATGAGCACGGGCATTCGTAGGCGCATAGGCTTTTCATCCATCATAGCGATTTCACCGACGTCTTCCGACTCGCTCTGCTAATTGGAAGTAACTACGTACTTCAGGATAACATCAATGTTTCACCTATTCAAAGCGACCGGCTTGCTTTTCGCCGTGTTCGCACTGCAGTCCATGTGTTTTGGACAAGCATCCGCGGTTAATGGCGAGATTACCGGCACAATCACCGACCCGTCCGGCGCCGCGCTTCCGGGAGCTACGGTCGAGGTCATCAACACCGGCACGGGTCTCAAGCAATCCGTGACAACCACGATTCCGGCCTGTACCGGTTCAGTTTGCTTCCACTTGGAAGTTACGACCTGGACGTACAAGCCGCGGGGTTCGGACCTGTGCACCAGAAGGGGCTGGTAGTGAATGCCGGTTCCACGGCTACAGTGAACGTGACAGTCCAGGAACCGCGACGGAGGTTAGCGTCACGGCCAGCGGAATTATCACTGAGCCGAGCCGCACCGATCTGGGCAGCACGCTGGATTACAACACCATCCACAACCTGCCTCTGGTCTCGCGCAATCCGTTTAACTTCATTCTCTTTCAGCCGAACGTGAGTGGGCGGGCGAATACGGAGTTCGGCGTTCCACGCAAGATCAATGCCAACGGGTTCAACGGCCGGATCAATTACATGCTGGATGGCAGCAACAATACCGAAAGCGATCGCGCCGGAATCCGGCTGATCCCGATCTCGAATACCTATGTCGAAGAGATTCAGCAGGTCAGCAACGGCTTTGCTCCGGAATTCGGAAATACTGTTGGGACAGTATTCAATACAGTTACTAAGTCGGGGACTAACGATTATCACGGTAAGGCGGCTTATCTGTTTCGCCGCACGGATTTCAACGCGCGTCCCAAGCTTTTGGCGACCACTGCACCTACTCCCCGCATCAACGTGAATTCGTACTCGGTGGACGGCGGAGGTCGCATCGTACGCGATAAGCTGTTCTTCTTCGGCGCCTTCGAGCACGTTACCCGCGATCTACCTATGGTGGTTACCGTTCCCGCTGCGGCACTCGCGCAACTCGGACTGCCGGCCAGCTTTGGAGATGCGATTCCATTCGCGCAGAGCGTCTACTTTTACATGGCGAAGGCGGATTGGATGCTCGGTTCGAAGGACAGGGTGTCCATTCGCTACAACCACCACGCTAACGATTCCCCATATAACAGCGGCGGCGGCCTCACTCTGATATCCCGCACTTACAACTTTATCGACCGCTCGCACGTCGGCGCCGTTCAGTTAATCACAAGCTTTTCCAATCTGAGCCTCGGGGCAGGCTCCCGAGTTGCTTCAGCCGCTCGGTCGCCGTGTAGCCGGGACACACATTGTTCACCAGCACGTTAAAGGGGGCGTACTCGTTGGAAAGGCTCTTGACCAGACCAGTCACCGCGGTGCGTACCGAGTTCGAGAGAATCAATTCCGTCAATGGGTTGCCTGGTAGCGACGGAAGTGATGGTGATGAGCCGCCCCCATTTCCGGTCTTTCATGATGGGCAGGACCTGGCGAGCGAAATAGAGCGTGCTCATGAAGTTCAAATCCACAGCCGCCCGCCAATCCGCGATGGTGGCATCGGCGAACTTACGGGCAGGAGGGCCGCCTGCGTTGGTCACGCAGATATCGATCCGGCCAAAGTGCACATGGGTCTCCTCCACAAAGTTTCGAACCTGATCTTCCTGCGTGACATCCACTGAACGAGCAAAGGTGCCGGCAGGCATTTCCGAGGCGGTGGCCCGCAAGGCCTGCTCGCCGCGCGCACAGATCGCCAGGTGTGCGCCTTCGCGCGCCAATCCTAGCGCGACAGCTTTGCCCAAGCCTTTGCTCGCGGCTGCGACGATCGCTACTCGTCCCACCAGTCCTAAATCCACGCGCTTAGATTAGCAGGCTGCTGAAAAAGTAAGATGTCGCGCACGCAAGCGGTTTTGGCCTTTTTAGTTCATCCTGTTTGTCACGACTGATTGTACGCGTGCTCCAAAGCTTGAATATCGAATTTCTTCATCTTGAGGAAAGCCTGCGTGACTCGTGTCACTTGTTCTTTACTGCCGGTAGTCAACATTCGATTCATAGCACTCGGAACGATTTGCCAGGAGACACCGTACTTATCCTTCAGCCACCCGCACTGTTCGGCCGCAGGAACCGCGGACAGTTTCCCCCAATAGTAATCAATCTGTTCCTGGGTATCGCAGCTCACTATGAACGAGATTGCTTCATTGAAGGTAAAGTCATGGGGCCCGGAACTGTCCATCGCCATGAAACTCCGGCCATCCAGTGTGAAGCGGGCGTGTTTGACAAAACCCTCTGTATCGCCCTCGCCTTTTGCGTACGGCGCAACCATGTCAAGGGTAGAGTTTGGAAAAATGCCCGTATATGTTTCGATGGC
>JBBSHP010000151.1:0-8301 GCA_038232555.1 Bryobacterales bacterium | reverse complement strand
CAGGCTGGACGCATAGTCGAGCAGTTGAAAATCGTTCCACTTCATGGCGCGGAGGCAATACGTATTCAGGCCGATGGGCTGATTGGCAGGAACCGCCGCAGCAGCCCCCGCCCCCAAACTGCTTGCAATACCCGCAGCCAGGCTGCTTTCGATAAAAGTTCTGCGATTCATAGACAGTTGCCCATATCCTGCCCAATGATAGCCGGTCCTGGAGAGCGCCCTTTGCATCCTCCTTGACGAGTGCGTGAATGTAGAAGTGAAACGTGCCTCCCAGACGCCTACGGTTCAAACGGCAACGGGAAGTTGGATGGGCGGGCTAAAAGACAGGCCGCATAACTATAGACAAGAGCATCGCGTATGCGGCCAAGTGGCAGTGCCGACCCCCTTCTAGCTCGCCAACTCTTCGAACTGCATGATCCGCACCTCCCGATCCTTGAAGACCGCGCGGATCTCTAGCCACCCGCCCATAGCCTCGATGTAGCCAGCCAATGTGCTGACACAGATGTCAGACCGGTGCTCAATCTTTGACCTCGCCCTGATTAACACCAAGGATTTCGGCGAGTTGTAACTGGGTCATTTGTTGCGCTTTGAGCAATTGATCGAGCGGCATCGCCGCCAGACTCTTCTGGAACCGCTTCTCAATCCTCCGCTGCCGGTCGGCAGGCATCGCTTCAAGCAATTCACGAAAGTTACGAGTGGGCATTAGTGCTTCCCTCCTTCCTGAGTTCATGCAGGTGTTGTTCAAAAAGCCGGTCCGCAACCGGCACAAACTTCTCGTACCAGCGGTCGTCGCCAGTCTTCTCGCCCCCAATCGGGAGGATTGCCGAGCGGAGCGGGTTGAATGCATAGAGTGTCCACAGCGGCCTCCCTGCGCTCTGAGTCCGTAGTTCTCGCATCTGCGGAAAACGCGAACTGCTAACTTTCGAGCTGTGCGGGAAACCTAGAGCGGGACCAAGTTCCATGAGATGCCGCACGGAGTGAGCCACATCGTCTTGTTGCTCTTCAGAGAGGGCGTTCCACCAATCATGGAATTCATCCGTGAACTCGACTGCCAGGCCGCAACTACAGTATGCCATTAACGGAATAGTCTTGGGGGGTACACGATGGGAACCAGGACCCCGGTTCGGATGCTTAAAACATCGGTGTTGGGGACTCGTGAAACGTGAACCCGCAACGGACGCGCGCCCGAAGGGACAGGATAGGGCGTTATGCGTCCAAGTCGCTCGATTACAGAATGCCCGAAGAGGAGCGCCTCACCGTTTCCGTGCTCTATCGTGGCGATTTTGATCGCCGTCGCATCCTCAAGTTGCGCCGGTCGAATGACCACAGCCCTTGCTGTAGTTAGGCATTCGTACTGCGCTGGTCTTGTCATAGGATTGGGGTTGCACGCCGCGCCGCTCGGGATCCATGCGTGCAAAACCAGCCCATGGTACAAGGCGCTGTTGCCGCTGCGCATAATGTTCTTCAAGAACAAGACTGAGTTAGAATGTAGTGCTTGGCAAGCATCCCAGGCCGAACCAGCGCAAGTAACTCGATAGCGCTGACGATTTAGAGGAAAGGCTTCGTTCCGGCAACTATCGATGGCGATCGCTACCACTCCGGTTCCGCAGGGCATCCAACCCCCAGCAATACTGGCGACGAACTGGTCGGCAAGTGCGTTGAAGGCCGAAAGCACATTCCACCAACTCTCGCCCTACATCGGAAAACTGAAGTCGTCCATCGCCGAATCGCTTATCTCACAGTTCACGCAGCCGGGTGAACTCCTATACGATCCGTTTTCGGGATCCGGGACTGTCGCGTTCGAAGCATGGGCAGCCGGCCGCAACATCATTGCCAACGACCTCAGTCCTTACGCGGCATTGCTGACCCGCGCAAAACTCTTTCCTTACGATTGTCTTGAAGACGCCATCGACGATTTGGACGCGATGACAGATGAGGCGGAGGTAGTCGCCGGCTATTGCGACCTTCGGAAGGTGCCGAAATGGGTTAGAGAGTTTTTCCATAAGGAGACTCTGCGCGAGACCCTTGCATTGACTTATGTGTTGCGCCGGCGCCGCCGTTGGTTTCTGCTCGCGTCCCTAATGGGCATCCTTCACCATCAGCGACCGGGCTTCTTGTCTTTCCCGAGCAGCCACACGGTTCCGTATCTTCGCAAGAGGGCGTTTCCGCCGATGGAGTTCCCGAACCTCTACGAATACCGCTCACTCAGCGATCGCTTCGAGGCAAAGATCGAGCGCGCATTTCGACGCGTACCCGAACTGGACGAGGCCGTCGAGCGGAATTGCTTCCAAAAATCCGCACATCTTCTCACACCGCCAACGAAAGTCGACGCCATTCTCACGAGCCCGCCCTACATGCGGCAGCTAGACTACGGCCGCGATAATCGCTTACGACTCTGGTTCCTGGGTGTAGAGGATTCAAAAGCGCTCGATCATCGAATCTCGCCCAGGAAAGACGCCTTCCTGAAATTGATGGGTCAATGCTTTCGGAAGTGGAAGGCCGTTTTAAAGCCAGGCAAATACTGCATCCTCGTGGTTGGCGACGGCAGCAGCGAGTTGGAAAATGCTAACCTCCCACAACTCCTTTCGCATATGGCAACCAAGGAAGTTGGCGGCTATACGCATATTCTCGATTACACCGAAGCCATCCCCAACGAGCGCCGGGTGCGCCGCGGTCTCACTGGGAGCACTTCGGAAACAATAATAATACTTCGCAATGAAACGCGGGCGACCGCTTAGAATCTGGGGAGACCCATGTCACAGCAACTCTTTCACACTCGGAATTACAGCATCCGAGATTTCGAGGAATGGGACGAACGCGGCGAGTTAACACTCCAACCCAAATTCCAGCGCCGAGAAGTTTGGAGCGAGAAGGCGCGTTCCTACTTGATTGACACAATCATTCGGGGTAAGCCTATCCCCAAGGTCTACATGCGACAGAGCGTGAATGCAAAGACACGCCGGACGCGCCGCGAAATAGTCGACGGCCAGCAGCGATTACACACCGTTCTTAGCTTTCTGAAAGATGGTTTCAGGCTCAGTAAATCGCATAACAAACCGCTGGGCGGCCGTACGTTCAGCGGGCTCGATGACGACACCAAGGGCGACATCCTGAAGTATGAGTTTGTTGTCGACCTGTTACAGGACATGCCCGACAACGAGGTCTATGACGTCTTCGCCCGCATCAATACTTATTCGGAAAAGCTGAAGGCTCAAGAACTGCGTAACTCGAAGTGGTTCGGCGATTTCAAATCCTGTGTCTACGCGCTGGCCAAGGAGTTCACCACCTTCTTCATCGACAACAAGATTTTTTCAGAGAAGTCCGTCCTGCGTATGGCTGAGGCCGAATATATCTCCGATTTATTGATTGCTATGGAGAAGGGCATTACAGCCGGCGACAAGCTAAATATCGACAGAGCCTACGGGGACTACGATGATGAATTCCCATCGCGCGACCAGCACGAGCAACGCTTTCGAGAGACAGTCGACGCAACCGCCGCAATCTTCAAGAAAAATCTCGCACAATCAGAATTTAAGGCGATCCGCCTATTTTATCCGCTATTCTGCGCCGTCTATCACATGAAGTGGGGTTTGCCCAAGATGAAGTCGGTACGGAAGGCCATCAAGGTCGTTGACTACCCGAAGATCAAAACGGCGTTGGAGGGAATTGACTCCTTGATCGAAAAGATTAAGGACGCCGATGCCGAGCATGAGGAAATTACTTTGTCGGCGGATGATCGCAAGTTTTACGACGCCCTGACTGTTCATTGGGTGCACGCGGACAAGCGCGCGATCATGGCTGATTACATATGTCGAAAGATGATGAAGGCGCTTCAGGCGTGAAGCGCGATGCCCGCACCCCGACTCCTCACCACCTTGACGACATTCTCCCGCTGTTTGAGGGATGCTCGCGAACTGGCCGATGACGCCAACAAATGGTCGATCCCACCGCAGCCTGGCGCGCCTGCGCAGATCACAATCCAGCGCAGAGACATGATAACAGAAGTCGCATTTCTAAGGGCGTTTACCGGGTGGGAAATTTTCCTTGAAGAATCCTTCTATCTCTATCTCCTTGGCTACAAAATTCCGAAGCGTCGACCGCATCGGTACGCTTTTCCACCGGATCGTAACGCCGCCGTGGAATGGTGCGCGGAAGGCAACAGATACGCCAAATGGGATCTAGACAACGTTCGGAAACGAGCAACTCGCTGGTTCAAAGATGGGAAGCCTTTTGCCCCGGCGCTAGCCGCACAGCAAGCCCGGCTTACTCAACTTGCGACAATCCGAAACGCGATAGCGCATCAGTCTGTAGCCGCCCGTTTAAAGTTTGAGGCGCTCGTCCGTAATGAATTGACCGCACTCCCGCCCAACACCACCGTAGGGGGCTTCCTTTTGATGACGGTCCCGGCTTCGAATCCTCCCGTCTCGTACATGGAGTTTTATCTCGGTGAGATTGAGACGGCGGCTCGCAACATTGTAGCGAAATGACCAGATCACTAGCCGTAATAAGATTCCAGTCAGCATCTTCCCATGCAGAGCCTGCAACTTTAGGGAACCACCTTGGCTGTATTGTCGGCAAACCAGAAGAGTGCGTCTGGCCGATTCGCCGAGACAAAACTCAAGGCTTGCTAGAAGGCGCCCCATCCCCTATATCATTTGCACGATTCCCCCTCCCCGCACGTCAAACTAATTGTGGTCAAGCTTTCACTACGCGTGTCTCTGAGGACCCCCACCCGCCATGGCTGAGTGGATCCTTAAGTACGCCGACCCCCGGGGCGAAATTCACCAGCAAGTAGCGGAAGCGGCCACTGAGCGTGAGTTGCGTGATAAGTACGCGCAGCAGGGCTTTCTCATCTATTCCATCAAGCCACGGCGGGAGATGGCCGGCTTACCTGCCGCAGTCGGCGGTCGCAGCAAGAAGAAGCTGAATCTCGAGAAGTTCCTTATCTTCAACCAGCAGTTTGTTACCCTCAACCGTGCCGGCCTTCCCATCCTCAAGGGCCTGGACCTGCTCGCCGACCGCCTCACCGATGCCAAGCTCGGCCCCTACATTCGCGCCGTTCGGGACGACGTCCGCAATGGCGCGCTGCTTTCCGACGCGTTTGGTCGGCAAGGTGTTTTTCCGCCGATTTATGTCACCTCCGTACTGGCGGGCGAGAAGAGCGGTGCGCTGGCCGAGGTGCTCGACCGCTACATCACTTATCAAAAGCTCGCTCTCGCCGTTCGCAAGAAGCTGATTTTGTCTCTGGTCTACCCAGTCCTGCTGCTTATCCTAGTGGTTTGCCTGATCGTGTTTCTAGTCACGTATGTAGTGCCCAGCTTCGCCGAACTGTACAAAAGCATGTCGGCCAAGCTGCCTATGGCCACCGAAGTCCTGATCGCGATTGGGACCACCGCCCGTAACTACATTCTGATCGGATTTTTTGGCTTGATCATCGCCGGAATAGCCTTCCGCTACTGGACCAAGACGCAGAGCGGGCAGGATTTCATGGACCGGGTGCGGCTGAGAACTCCGGTGGTGGGCGAGATCTGGATCAAGTACCAGGTGGCTCAGTTTGCTCGCGTGCTGGGTACGCTGCTGGTGGGTGGTATCCCGCTGCTGCAGGCGCTCGACACAGCCGCCAACTCCCTAGGTACCAACCTGCTCAGGAAAACACTGGAGAAATCGGGCAGAATGGTGAAGGAAGGCCAAGCCCTTTCCGCCGCCCTGCGCAAAACCGGCATCTTCCCGCCCCTCTCGATCGACATGATCGAAGTGGGCGAATCCACCGGCGCACTGCCTCAGATGCTCAGCAGCGTAGCCGAATTCTACGAAGACGACGTCAATACTCGCATGAGCGCCGCACTATCCTTGATCGAACCAGCCATCATGATCTTTATGGGGGCCTTCGTCACCTTTGTGCTGGTCGCCTTGTATCTGCCCATCTTCTCCCTGGCAGATACGTTGAAGTAACCTAATATGGCTATCAGCGACCGCGCAAGACTTATCGATCCGAAGCAGGAAACCGACCAGGCCAAAGCCTTGGCATTGCGGTACCGGTGTGAGTTCGTCGACCTGCGCGAAGTGCGCATCGACCACGACCTGTTCCACTCCGTTCCGGTGGACCTGATGTTCCGGTACAACTTCGTTCCGATCCATGCGCAGAACGGCAACCTCGACATTGCGCTGGCGGACCCGCGCAACCTCAACCTGATTGACGAGCTTGCCATGCTTCTGCAGAAGAAGCTGCGCGTCAAAGTCGCCACGCTCTCCCAAATCTCCGATCTGCTCAAGAAGACCGAGCAATCCCAGCGTGTCCTGGAAGAGGTGACCGAAGGCTTCGCCATCGACTTGGTGGGCGAGGAAGAGAACCAGGACGAAACCATCTCGATCGACCGTTTGACGGCGGCCGACAGCAACATCGCGCCGGTGATTAAGCTGGTCGACACCACCATCTTCAACGCGCTGGAACGCCGGGCCAGTGACATTCACGTCGAGACCCGGGACCAGGAAGTCGCGATCAAATATCGGATTGACGGCGTACTGCACTACGCCATGCCGCCCATCGCCAAGGACTGGCACTCCACCATCATTTCGCGCCTGAAGGTCATGAGCGAACTGGACATCGCCGAGCGCCGCGTGCCCCAGGACGGGCGTTTTCGCGTGCGTTACAAGGGCCGGCTGATCGACTTCCGCGTCTCAATCATGCCGACCATCCATGGCGAAGACGCTGTGCTCCGCGTACTCGATAAAGAGTCGATGAGCGAGAAGTTTGCCAAGCTAAGTCTGGATGTAGTGGGCTTTGCGGATAGCGATCTAGTCAAGTTCCGCCGCTACATTAAAGAGCCTTACGGGATGGTGCTGGTGACGGGCCCCACCGGCTCGGGCAAGACCACTACCCTGTATGCCGGATTGAGTGAGATCAAGAACGACGAAGACAAGATCATCACGATTGAGGACCCGGTCGAGTACCAGATTAAAGGCATCACGCAGATTCCGGTAAACGAGAAAAAGGGTTTGACCTTCGCCCGAGGACTACGCTCCATCCTGCGTCACGATCCGGACAAGATCATGGTCGGCGAGATCCGCGACCAGGAGACCGCGCAGATTGCGATCAATGCCGCGCTCACCGGACATCTGGTGTTTACCACCGTTCACGCTAATAACGTGCTGGATGTGCTCGGGCGGTTCCTGAACATGGGCGTAGAGCCATACAACTTTGTGTCCGCGCTGAACTGCATCCTGGCACAACGGCTGGTTCGGTTGATCTGCACCCATTGCAAAGCTCCGGTGGAGTACCCGGACGAGTACCTGGTTCAAAGCGGGTTGAACCTCGCCGAATGGCGCGACATTACGTTATACGAGGGGGCGGGCTGTTTTGAATGCGGCGGAACAGGGTTTCGCGGCCGGTCGGCTATCCATGAGCTATTGGATTTAAGCGAACACATCCGCGAGATGATTCTCAACAAACGCCCCACGTCTGAGATCAAGCGCGTGGCTCGCGAAGAAGGCATGACTTTCCTGCGCGAGTCCGCCGTAGAAAAAGCGCGCCTCGGGGTCACTACTCTGAAAGAGATTAACAAGGTCACCTTCATCGAAGGCTGATCCACCCGATATGGCTGCTCTCGCCCAATTGCTCAAAGATCCGCCGCCCGGTTATGCCTTCGAACTATCCGAGGCGGGGATAGCTTTCGCCAAGATCGGCGGATCGCCTCAGATCAATTTCCAGCCGTTCGAAGAAGGCATGCTGCTGGTCTCGCCCGTACACGACAACATTCAAAAGCCGGAGCTGCTGGCATCGCAGATCAACGCACTGGCCCCGCAAAATGGCAACCGCAAGCGCAAGGCTGCTCTGATCGTTCCGGATTACTGCGCGCGCGTGGCAGTACTCGACTTTGATGCGTTCCCGAGCGGCCATGAAGAGCAGCGCGCCCTGGTGCGCTTCCGTATGAAAAAGAGCGTCCCGTTTGACGTGGACTCAGCGGTCGTGAGCTATTTCACCCAGCCAAAAAATACGTCGGATCAGAAGATCGAGGTAGTAGTGGCCATCATGGCGAACGAGATTGTCTCGCGCTATGAGGCGCCGTTTCGAGCAGCGGGATTTCTGCCCGGCTTAGTCACCACCTCGGCCCTGGCGATGTTAAACATGCTGCAGCCCGATGGAGTCACTTTGGTCGTAAAATTGAGCGGGCGATCGCTGACCGCTCTGGTGGTTGATAATACTGTGCTCCGATTGGTCCGCTGCGTCGAGTTGGACACGGCCAGTCAAGACGAAATCGAAGCGGTGATCCATCCAACCCTGGCCTACATCGAAGACGAACT
>JBBSHP010000150.1:0-8311 GCA_038232555.1 Bryobacterales bacterium | reverse complement strand
CTGGCGAATCCTACTACAATTACGGACGCCAATGGTTTCGCGAGCACCAATTTCGTAGGCCCCAATCTGCAGCCCGGGACGTCCTTTCTCGGAACCACCATAACAGCAACGTCCGCGCTGACCGCGGTCAATTTCGTCGTCACCACCGCTGCGCTACGCCAGGCTGGCGGATTGCAAGCCGCTCCTCCACTGGTGGAGCTCGTCTCTTCCAGAAATGTTTCCGGTTCAGCCGGCAGCACCGTTGCCGGCGCGGTCATGGTGCGGGTCACTTCACAAGCGGGGTTGCAATTGGGCCAGGGCGTTCCCAACGTCGGAGTGCAGGTCCTGAACGATACCGATCCGGCCAATCCCACCGCCATGTGTAACGGGCCTGCCGGAGTAGTTCTAACCGATAGCAAAGGGCTCGCCATCTGCGACCTGGTGCTGGGCCGGCAAACGGGCACCGGTGTGATCACCGTCACCACCGGCGGATCCTTGAGTCAGCAGACCATCACGCTTCAGGTCACGCCCGGTGCTGCCTGTAGCTACATACTGTCCGCGAATAACCAGACTTTTGGAGCCAGCGGCGGTATGGGAACCGTCAGCGTAACCACTCCCACGGGCTGTGCCTGGACGGCTGTGAGCAACGTGAGTTGGGTCACGATCAACTCCGGCGCAAGCAACTCTACCAACGCAAACGTCGGCTACACCGTAGCACCCGACACAGGAGCCGCTCGATCCGGCACCATCATCATTGCCGGCCAGGTTTACACCGTAAATCAAAGCGGCACGGTGGCCGGAGGCGGAGGCACGCTGACCATTGTTACCGGATCCAATCTGCCTGCCGCGACCGTGGGTGTCTCCTATGCAGCCACCTTGGCAGCCTCGGGCGGGCAACTCCCGTACGTCTGGTCGGCCAATGGGACCCTGCCCCCCGGATTCTCTCTCAACGGGACCACGGGCACCCTCACAGGTACACCTCCCAACGTCGGAAATTACACCCTCGCCGCAACCGTCACCGACGCCCTGGGCCGCTCGCAGACCCAGACCTTTTCACTCGGCGTGCTCAGCAGTTCCAGTTCACTGACGATCACCACCACGGGATTTCCGAGTGGCGTGATCGGGCAGGTTTATCAGCAACCCTTAGCCACTGCGGGGGGCTGCGTCACTCCGTTCTCGCCCGTGCCGATCTTTACTCTCGCCGGAGGCACCCTTCCAGCCGGAATCACGCTGCAGCAGCCCGCCGGCGCCGGCTACAGCCTTGCTGGAACCCCCACCGCGGCCGGAACTTCCAATTTCACACTGGCCGTCAAAGACGCTTGCGGCAATCAGGCCAGCATCGCCTTTTCGTTAACGGTTCTTGCTACCGCCGGACCCGCCATGGTGGTTACACCCGCAGCTCTCGCATTCGATGTGCAGATCGGAAGCCCCACACTGCCCGGCGACCAGATGCTCACCATCACCAGCAACGGAGTCGCCGTCCCATACAGCGCCACGGCCTCCACCACTACCGGCGGCAACTGGCTGGCAGTAGCGAATCCGGTGGGCGCAACGCCGGGAACTCTGACGGTAAGCGCCGTCAACTATTCGCAGCTTCCGGTGGGAGCTTATAACGGAGTCGTCACTATTACCTCCGGGGCGAGCAACAGTCCGGTCGTCGTACCAGTTACATTGACCATCACAGGACCGCCGGTTCTGATGGTTAGCCCCCTCAATATTGCCTTTACGCAAGCAGCCGTAGGAGGTACAGTCACCCAACAAGCCATCGTCGTCAGAAGCGGGGGAGCGCCGATCCACTTTAGCGCCACCGCCAACACGAACACCGGTGGGCCTTGGCTCTTTCTCAACATGACTGCCGGCGATACCCCGGCAACCCTGCTCGCCAGCGTGAATTCTGCCGGACTCACTCCCGGCAGCTACACCGGATCCATTGTGATCTCTGTTTCTGGAACGGCTCCGCAAGTGGTTTCCGTCAGCCTCACCGTTCCCTCTTCCGGAAGGCTGTCGATTTCGCCGCCATCCCTTTCCTTTTCCGCTCCGGTCGGGAGCACCACCGTCGCGTCGCAACCAGTCACACTGACCGGCACTGCGCCAACCTCTCCCTACACGGCCACGGTCTTCTCGGCCACCGGCGGCGATTGGCTCTCGGTCGTTCCGCAGGTCGGCGTAACCCCCGCCATGCTGTCCGTTCTCGTCAATCCGGCCACTCTGCCGTTCGGTTCTTACAGCGGTTCGATTACTTTCACCTCCACCGATCTCACGCTGATGCCGGTCAACCTGCCGGTCTTCCTGAGCGTCGGTCAAGCGGCTCCAGTCCTGCGGGCCATCACCAATGCCGCCAGCTTCGCGCCCGGCCCCATTGCACCCGGCGAACTCGTAACGATTTTCGGTTCCAATCTGGGCCCTGCGGTCCTCGCGCCCGGTCAACTGGATGCCAAGGGCAACATCGCCACCGTGGACGCCGGCACCCAGGTATTTTTCGACGGTGTCGCTGCTCCAATCATCTATAGTTCGGACACACAGGTCACCGCGATCGTGCCCTACGAATTATTCGGACGAGACACCGCGGAGGTGCATGTGGCCTACCTGAACACCGTTTCCAATTCCATCGTCCAGCGCATCGCGGACTCATCACCGGCAGTTTTCGTCCAGCCGAATTCCGGTGGCCAGGGCGCGATCCTCAATCAGGACCTGAGCATCAATTCACCACAGGCCGGCGCCGCCCCGGGCTCGTTCATCAGCCTGTACGCAACTGGCGAAGGGCAAACCAACCCTCCCGGCGTGAACGGCAAAGTTCTCAACTCCGACGTGCTACCTCGGCCCAGGCTCCTGGTCACCGTCCAGGTCAACGGCCAGCAGGTGGAGGCCCCCTACGCGGGCGGAGCTCCCGGACTAACCGCCGGTGTACTGCAGGTCAATGTGCACTTGCCCGACAATCTGCCGCATGGCGTCCAGGTGCCTGTGGTCGTTACCGTCGGCAATCAAAGCAGCCCGCCGGTGTTTGTGTCGATCAAGTAGCGAAAAGTCTACTTTGCTACGTTGTTCTTAAGCGCAGCGTTCAGGGAGCCTTGCCGGTACCCTTCCATGTCCAAGGTGACGTAGAGGAAGCCCAGCGGCTTGAAAATCGCGGTAAACGCTTCGGCCATTTCAACCGTAAGAGCCTTGGGCATTTCGCTCCTGGCAACTTCGATGCGCACCAGTTCGCCATGAAACCGCACCCGGAATTGATGGAAGCCCAGAGCCTTGATGGTCTCCTCGCCTTGCTCCACGGTTTTGATGTTCTCTTTGGACACGGGCGTCCCATACGGAATCCGGGAACTCAGGCAAGCGGCTGCCGGGCGGTCCCAGGTGGAAAGTCCAGCCATACGGGACAGCTCCCGGATTTCCGCCTTCGTCAGACCAGCTTCCACCAGAGGAGCTTTTACCTCATGCATCTTCGCCGCGTTCTGTCCGGGACGGTAGTCGCCTAAGTCGTCCACATTGACTCCATAGACGATGTTGTCGAGACCCCGCTCCGTGGCAATCTCTTCGAGCCTTGTAAACAGCTCGTCCTTGCAGTGGAAGCAGCGGTTGGCGTCGTTCTTGATGTAATCCGGATTTTCGAATTCGCGTGTCGCAATAAATTCATGCCGGAAGCCGCATTCCCGCGCAAACTCCGCCGCATCGCGCTTGTGAGATTCGGGAATCGATGGAGAGTCCGCTGTGATCGCCACGGCGGCATCCCCCAGTGCTTGTTGCGCCGCCCAGGCCAGATACGCGGAGTCCGTTCCACCCGAGTAAGCCACAATCACATGCTGCATCCGATCCAGCACAGAAAACAGATTCCGCTGCTTTTGTTCCAGCTCCCGGGCATCCAACTTCTGCGACAGACCGTCGATTGCTACAAGCGCCGCCATCTGTTTAATTATATCGGCTCGCCAGCAGGATAATTACCGAGCCACGACCGCGAGGGAGTGTTCCATGGGCCGCGGCGGCCCGCCAAAGGGAATGAAAGTCGGTGGTCCGGGAGGCCCAACCCTCGGCAGTCGTGGTCTCCCCGGCATGACTTTCGACAGAGTGGGACTAGGGAAGCGGCGCCGGAGCGGCATTGGTGGCCTGGGGCTTGCGAAGCCACTCCCCGATCCAATCGAGGAAAGTCCCGTACCACAACACCGTATTTTGGGGCTTCAGGATCCAGTGCCCTTCATCAGGGTAAAGCAGCAGTTTGGAAGGCACTTTTTGCAGTTGCAGAGCAGTGTAGAGCTGCAATCCTTGGGTGTACGGAACCCGGAAATCCTGTTCGCCGTGGATCACCAGCGTCGGCGTATGAAACTCATTCACGAAATAACTCGGAGACCACTTGGCGTACATCTCAGGGTTCTCCCAGGGCATTCCATGAAATTCCCACAAGGGGAACCAGAGCTCCTCGGTGGCGCCGGCCATGCTGCGCAAATCGAACACGCCGGCATGCGAGATCAACGCCTTGAACCGTTGCGTATGACCCAGCATCCAGTCCACCATGTAGCCGCCATAGGATCCCCCGGCCGCCGCCATTCGTTCCGAATCCGTGTAGGGCAACGCCGCCACGTGGTCCACCACGGCCATGATGTCGTCGAACGGTTTGCCGCCCCAATCCTGATTGATGTCGTCTGTGAACTTCTGGCCGTAGCCGGTGGACCCTCGTGGATTGGGCATCACCACCACGTATCCGGCGGATGCGAACACTTGCGGATTCCAGCGATAGCTCCAGCTCTGGCCCCACGCCCCCTGCGGACCGCCATGAATCAGGAAGAGCACCGGATACTTCTTGCCGCGCTGCATGTTATCCGGCTTGAGCACGAAGCTATGGATGCGTGCCTTACCGGGAGCTTCCACCCACATCTCTTCCAGCGTGCGGAGGGAATAGCCTGCCAGCAGCGTTTCGTTCAAGTGGGTCAGAGCAACAGGCTTCACGCCCGACGAATTGGTCCGGTAAATCTCGACCGGCTGCGACCCGCTCTGCTCGGTGTAGATCATCGTCTTACCGTCGGAGGTTAGCTGCACATCGTCGATGGTGCTGGGCCCGCTGGCAATCAGACGCGACGCGCCGCCTTGTGCGGGAATAATCGAGAGGACGTGCCGGCCGCGATCTTCTGTGGTGAAGAACAGCCGGGCCGAATCGGGCGACCACGTGAAACTCGCCACCGAGCGGTCCAGGGATTGCGTTACCTGGGAGCTGCTGCCGGTCGCAAGGTCGAGCATGGCCAGGCGCCAGCGGTCGCTCTCATAACCCGCACGTTCCTGGCTCCGGTATGCGATGAACTTGCCGTCCGGAGAATACTGTGGCGCATTGTCCGCGCCTGGATTGGACGTCACCTTCTTGGATTCGCCGCCGCTGAGCGCGACCGTGTAGAGATCCGTGTTGGTGCTGGTTGCCGGCAAAGCGTCGCCATTCATCACGTAGCACAGGTGAGTGGAATCGGGTGATATCGCATAGTCGTCCGCTCCGCCCAGTGAGAACGGAGGCACGTCGTTGTTCCCCGGAGTCACGTCTTTGGCGGCGCCCCCTTCGGCAGCCACCACCAGCAGATGCGACCGCCGCTTGCTCTGCCAATCGGTCCAGTGCCGGTATAACAACGTCGTGTACGTGCGCGCTTTCACCTTGCTCTGTTTCTCAGCTTCCAGGCGGTCCCGGTTGCAATTGTCATCGGCACAATCCGGGAAAACGCTGCTCGTGAATACCAGTTTCTTGCCATCGGGCGAGAACAGCACTCCGTCGGCGTCCGTCGCCAGGCTGGTGATCTGCTTAGGCTGGCTGCCATCGGCATTCATGCTCCATACCTGCGAAGCGCCGCTGCGATTCGAAATAAACGCGAGGCGGTGCGAATCGGGAGACCAGCGCGGCCGCTGATTTTGGCTTCCTTGCGTGGTAATGGCCGCCGGCGTTCCACCGTCAACGGGCATCACGTAAATCTGTTTTGGCTTGGTGTTTTGATCGATGTCGACGGTCTGGACCGTAAACGCGATCAGCTTCCCGTCGGGCGAAATCTGCGGCTCGCTGATCCGGGAAATCTTAAGCATAGCCTGCACATCGAAAGGCTGTTTCTGCGCCGCGAGAGTCAAGCTAAACAGCAGGAGCGCGCAGGCGTAGCGTGACATTACCACTGCACCGGTTTCCCGATCTCCAATCGCCACACTTCGCACCGCGGGAAGTCCTTGATCTCGTCCACCAGCTGACCTGGCGTGCCAGTGAGCGCCGGGAAAGTTCCCCAGTGTATCGGAACCACCTTTTTTACATTCAGTAACCGGCACGCCATGCTCGCCTCGCGCGGGCTCATCGTAAACAGGTCCCCGATCGGCAGAAACGCCAGCTCCGGCCGGTATAGCTTCTCGATCAACTGCATGTCGGAGAACACATTCGTGTCGCTGGCGCAGTACAGTGCTCGCCCGTCCGCAAACCGCAGCACGTAGCCCGCGGCCTCCCCGCCATAGATGATCTTGTCATCGTCCAGGATCCCGCAGCTATGCACAGCGTGCGTCATAGTGGCCCGCACTGGCCCCACTTCTTGTGTGCCGCCCTTGTTCATCCCGCTGCAATTCTCCACGCCCTTCGAGGTAAGCCAATGACACGTCTCGTAGATCGCGACCACCTTCGGTTTGAACTTCTTGGCCAAAGGAATCACGTCATGGATGTGATCGAAATGGCCGTGTGAAATCAGAATGGCGTCCAGCCGATCGAACCTGTGCTCCTTCGGATAGCTTGGATTGCCGTCCACCCAGGGGTCCACCAACAGCACTTCCCCCGACTCCAGACGGAACTGAAGAGTCGCGTGGCCCAGCCATGTTATTTCGATCATGTGATCTCCCGCATTCAAAGTCGTTTCGTTGGGTTAGACGCGGGCAGCTGAATTCCATCGCCGTATTTCGCGATCCCCGGAATGCTGACGGGCAGATGACCCGTAATTGGGATCTCGCCAAATAGCGCCTTGGCCAGTGCGGCTTCAGAGGTGGGCGCAGTGCTGTAGGTCGTAACGTACGCTTTCGCCCCGGGGAAACTTCGTACCAGATAAGGATTCCCCAGCGCCGCTAACGTCACCGGCGTTTGACCGGCCAGCAGCCCGTTCACAAAGGCTGGATACTCACCGCTGAGCGCGACATTGCCCTTGTATCCCGCTACGCTGACAAAGGCCGCGATCACGATCGAACTCGCGCCGGAGATGCTCTGGGCCGCCTGCTCCAGATCCTCCTTAGACATGGATGCATCCGCGAAAATCGTTTGCATCTTTGGCAAGCGCTTGTGGACTTCGTCAATCAGCCTGCGGCCCTGTTGGCCGGAGCGCCCTTCCGTCAACACAACTAGAACGGCGGTGTCCGAGTTGCGCATCGGAAACATGTCTTTCTCGTCTTTCACTAAAGTGAGCGCGTGGTCTGCTACCTTTTGCGCAACATCGTTGTCTTCCGGAGCATCCAGCGCGTCGCCGATGCCATGTAGATCAACGGTTTTTTTCCTGCCCAATCCCAAGCGCGCCTTGGCCGTCAGTATCTTCAGAACGCTCTCGTCCAGTCGCTGCTTGCTGATCCGGCCGCTCTCGATGGCAGCCTCCACTCCGCTGATCGCGTCTTCTGCTTTTTTGGGCATCAACAAAACGTCCGCCCCAGCCTCCAGCGCCCGCACCGCAGCCTCGCCGCTGTCGAACATCTGCGAGAGTCCCAGCATATCCATGGCATCCGTCACGATGAGTCCATTGAATTTGAGCTCATTCCTCAGCAGCTCGCTCAGCACTTTGGCGGAGACCGTGGCGGGGATTTCCTGCGGCTCCAGAGCGGGCACCGCCATATGGGCCGTCATCACTGCATCCACGCCTTTCGCGATCGCGGCACGGAACGGTACCAGCTCAATGGCATCCAGGCGCTCGCGGGTCGCACTGCTTTTGGCTAATCCGAGATGGCTGTCCTGTGCAGTGTCGCCGTGCCCTGGGAAGTGCTTGGCAGTAACCAGCACCGGTCGCCGGGTGTCCGAATGTGCGCCTTCAATATAAGCCTGAACATGCCGCGCCACCTCGTGCGCGTTCTCGCCGTACGAGCGGATATTGATGATGGGATTGTCGGGGTTATTGTTCACGTCAGCATCGGGGGCAAACACCCAGTTGACCCCCAACGCCCGGGATTCCCGAGCCGTCGCCGCACCCTCGTAGCGGGTGGCCTTCAAATCGCGAGCCGCGGCAAACGCCATATTGTGCGGCCATAACGTGGAGGAATTAACGCGCATAGAAGCGCCGCGTTCAAAGTCCCCGCCGATCAGCAGCGGCACTTCAGCCAGCGTCTGCATGCGATTGAAAAGCGCCGCCATGGCGTACGGCTCAGCGTTCCGGAT
>JBBSHP010000149.1:0-8344 GCA_038232555.1 Bryobacterales bacterium | reverse complement strand
GCTCGATCGCCACCGCAGCCATGCCGTGTTCCACAGCCTGTAAGGCAAAATCGTGTTGATAGCCGTCCTTATCGTCCCGTAATCTCCCGGATTCGTCGATGCCAACAATGTCGTCCACTCCGCGGCCATGCCCGGGCACACAGACCACTGCCGGGAGGGGTTGTCGGGCTTTGGTGGGCGTCAGCAGATATCCGAGCACACCAAGGCCGGGCCGGCTCTCGAATGCGAAGCGTTCCCGGCGATAGGTGGGAAACTCCGTGACTTCCAGCGTCGTCGCATGCGAAGGCGAGCGCGATTCAGGGAAGCCCCCCAGGAGTTCCGTGAGCTTGGCCCGAAGCTGCTTCTGCCATGCCACGGCCTCGCGTTGATTGTTCGCGCGAAAGGTGAGCCGCAACGGAGCGGAGCGGTAGCGATCCAGCGTCCAGGCAACCGGATCGAACTCCTTCATATCGACTTTGGATTCGTAGCCCTCCAGCGCGCCGCCGTACTTCTTTGATACTTGCGCAGGCGCGGGCGTCTGGGACGCAGCGGTCTGGGATAGGGCTGCGCCAGACATGGCAACCAAGCCGAGTTGGCGGCGGGATATTCGCGAACTCATGTCCTCACCAGATCAGGCGCCCTTGGTGCGACCCTTGGTCGACTTCTTCTTTGCCGGGGGAGCGACCGGAGCCACTTCGGCAACGGGCTCAGGGTCGGCGGCTTCTTCCGGCTCCGGCACTTCGTCATCCTCGGGGCCGTCTTCTGCAAGCGCGGCTGCTATGGCGTCAGGATCATCCCCGATGGCATCCAGGTTGTCTCCCAGGGCACCATCGCCAGTATGGGTGATGGGCACCAAACCTTCTTTCAGCAAAGCTTGTTGCAGAAGTTCCTTCTTGGTGGGGGGGGCCTGCTCGTGACGATAGTCGTGATCGTGATAGCACGTCCGGCAGCGCACTTTCGCCGCTTTTCCGTCCACTAGAGAGACGATGGCGTGGTTGGTTACGCGACGGCACTTGATACAGTGGTCGTCGATCACATCCCCCAAGCGAAGCTCCGACGTAAATTGCTCCATTTAAAGCGCAGTATATCAGATACAGAACGCTACCAGACCGATGATCGCAGAACCCAGGATGACCCAGATGCTGTCGATGCGAGTGAAGCCGATAAGGCCAAAACTGACCACCGCGAGGCTTAAGGGAAGCGGACCCGTGATCGCATCGCGGGCCAGGGGAACGCATGCAGATAACAGCAGACCCGCGCCGGCCAAGAGCACGGCACGCACTGCCGCCTTCACGCGGGGGTGCTGGAAGCGTTTCCCGATAAAACGGATCAAGGGGATGATCAGGAACGCCGGGGTGATCATGGCCAACCAGCCTGCGCAAGCTCCGGGAGCGCCGCCCACGAAGTAGCCGACGCTCACAACGTAATTCCCAAACGGGCCGGGTCCCATGCGTCCGGCCGCCACTGCGGTATTCAACTGATGGTCTGTGAGAACGCGGTGATGGACCACCAGGTCGGCTCGCAGCACCGGCAGTGAAGCCAAGCCGCTGAAGGACGTCAGCGTAGCTTTGAGCAACAGCAGGTAGAGCAGGAAGGGGTTCAAGCGTTTATCCTCACGAATGTTTTGCCCCGGTGCCCACCAAGACTCCACACAGTGCGGCCAAGCCGATGACGACGACCGGGGAGAGGCCCATTTGCCTCAGGGCGAATGCGGAGGCTGCCAAGAGTACCGGTTGAATCCAATTCTCTGTTGAAATTTGTCCACGCAGCAATGACAAGACTGCGGCGAGCATGATCCCTAACGCGGCTGCGATGGTGGCCTCAACCATGGCGTGCAGCCAGGGGAGTCGATTGCCTAACTCGCAAACGCCGGTCAGCCAGACCACCAGGACGCTGGACGGAATGGTGACCGCAAGCACGCCGGCCAGTGATCCGGCGGCGCCCAAGACGTACCAACCCGCTGCGGCGCAGAACGCGAGCATGTTGGTTCCAGGCGTGAGGCGGGAAAGCCCATAGGCGATCGCGAACTGATCGCGACGCAGCCAACCTCGGCGGATCAATTCCCGCTGTAGGGCGGCGATGGTAGGTTCACCGCCCCCAAGCGTCGTATTGCCGACGCGCAGAAACACGCTGGCTAACTGGAGCAAGCCGGGCATGACAAACACATGACAAAACACATGACAAAAATATCGTCCCAGATGTTTGGGCCAAAAGCTTGCAGTTATGATCTTGATATGCGAGGAAAGTGGCTGCTGGTTCCGGCGCTGGTGGTGCTAGCCGCAGTCGCGGTGGGCATCGCCTTCCTGGCCCGAAGCAGTTCCCACGGGCAGCCAGCTGCGCCTGGCAAAGCAGTCCAGCAGGCTGCCCTTCCGTCTGAAATTTCATTGCAGGGCAAGATTCAGGCGAAAACTGTGGTGAGTCTTGGCGCTCCCATGGAGGGAGTTTTGGAACGCATTCTGGTGGAGGTGGGCGACTCGGTTTACGAAGGCCAGCTTTTGGCAAGCATCAAGAATCCGAAGTTGGATTCCCATGAGCAGGCGGTCCAAGCAGAGGCCGCGAGGGCCGTGGTGCGCGTCACAGATGCTGAGAATGCGTCCATCGCGGCCCGACTGGAAGCAGCGCGAGCGAGGGCGGACGCCACTCGCGCCAGAATCGAGTTCACGCAAGCTGAGAAAGCTTTCATCCGGCAGCAGATGCTATTGCGGGAGGGCGCCACGCCGCGTCTGGTTTTTGAGAAAGCCGAGAAGGATTACAACTCGCTCAAGGCCGATTCAGAGAGCCTGGAGCAGCTCGCAAAAAGGGCTGAGGATCGCTTGAGCGACCTTGGCAAAGAGTTGGACAACGCGAAAAAGCTGGCGGACTCCAAATCAGAGGACGCTGCCGAGGCCAAAGCTGAACTGGCCGGCGCGGAAGTACATTCCACCGTGGACGGAATGATCGTGGGACGGCGCGGGCAGGCCGGAGAACCGGTGGATCGATCGATGGTCGACCTTTTCCAGATAGCCACCAACCTGGCATCGTTGCAGGTTTCGCTCACTCCGGATTCCAAGGTGCTCCCCAGCATCAAAGCGGGCCAACCGGCACTACTCGAGATTGCAGAAGCGCCCGGCGGAGTGCTCGGATCGGTGCGGGAAGTCAGAGCGGGACAGGTGTTCGTAGATTTTTTAAGTCCCGGGCCAGCGGTGAAGCCCGGGCTCACGGCGCAGGTCAGAATCAAGATAACGTAAGAGTTAAGAGACATGGAATTTCTCAAGAACAGCCTCATCGAGCTAATTACACAGACCTCGACCAATCTCCCGCCGGACGTGCGAGCTGCGATGGGGATCGCAATGGAGGAGGAGCATCCCGGAACGCAGGCTTCGCAAGCATTAGGAATCATCGCCGGCAACATCGACATGGCGGTGCAGGACGAAAGCCCGATATGCCAGGACACCGGCATGCCCACGTTCCTGGTGCATACGCCGGTGGGTGTGAATCAACTGCAACTGAAGCAGGCGATTCGGGAGGCAGTGGCGGAAGCCACGCGGCGCGGCAAACTTCGGCCCAACTCGGTGGATTCGCTGACGGGTAAGAACAGCGGCGACAACCTAGGTGAAGAGACTCCTGTGATTCACTTCGAGCAGTGGGAACAGGACGAAATCGAAGTGAAGCTGATCTTGAAGGGCGGCGGCTGCGAAAACAAGAACATTCAGTATTCCGTGCCCTGCGAACTGGACCGGCTGGGCCGCGCGGACCGAAACATCGAGGGCGTACGCAAGTGTATTCTGCACGCCGTGTGGCAGGCGCAAGGACAGGGCTGCGCACCAGGAGCCGTGGGCGTCTGCATTGGGAGTGATCGGGCTCACGGATACGTGCTCGCGAAAAATCAACTGTTCCGCACGCTGGACGACGTGAATCCGGTTCCGGAGTTGGCCCAGCTTGAATCCGAAATCATGGATCAGGCGAACCGCATCGGAGTGGGAGCCATGGGCTTCGGAGGAAAGGTCTCGCTGATCGGGTGCAAAGTTGCGGCGGCCAACCGGCTGCCCGCCAGCTTTTTCGTCTCGGTGGCCTATGACTGCTGGGCTTTCCGGCGATTAGGAGTGCGGTTGGATGCGGGAAGCGGCGCGATCACAAAGTGGCTGTATCGGGACCCCAGCCGGGCCATTGATCGAATGGCGAAAGCGGAGGGATTTGCACTTACGGGACGAGAAGTGGTGCTCACGGCACCGTTGTCGGAGGCTGCGGTGCGGTCGCTGCGAGTGGGCGACCTGGTGCTCATCTCCGGCGAACTGTTTACGGGCCGCGATGCGGTGCATGCGCACCTGATGAAAAATCCACCACCCGTCGATCTGCACGGAGCCATCCTGTATCATTGCGGCCCCGTGATGCTGAAGCAAGGCGATGCGTGGACAGTGAAGGCCGCTGGACCTACCACGAGCAGCCGCGAGGAACCGTATCAGGCCACTGTGATTGAGAAATACGGGGTGCGCGCTGTAGTCGGCAAAGGTGGGATGGGGTCGCAAACCTTAGCGGCACTCCAGCGCTTTGGCGCCGTGTACCTGAACGGGATCGGCGGGGCAGCGCAGTATTACGCGCGCACCGTAGAAAAAGTGCTGGGCGTGAACTTGCTGGAGTTTGGAATTCCCGAAGCGATGTGGCATTTGCAAGTGAATAAGTTTGCGGCCATCGTCACCATGGACGCGCACGGCAACAGCTTGCACGCGGACGTCGAGAAAGCGACGGCGGACTCTCTCGGGCAACTCCAGCATGTTTAAGAATTGTTTTATGCCGTGATCGTGATAGGCATCAGCGAACCTCGATTTTGATGGGGAGCACGTGGGTAATTTCGTAACTTCTACGATCCTTGTCTCTCTCCATGGGCTGCGTGTGTCCATTGGTGTCGGTGCCCCGCGACATGATCGTGTATGGCCCTGGCAATGATGGTTGCCAGTCATATTCCCACAATCGCCATGCGTAATGGACCGACGTACCGATCAGCTTGGCTTTGCTCCAGTTCTGACCTCCGTCGGTGCTGATCTCAACTTGTGCGATGTCTGATTCTCCCACCCAGGCCAATCCTCGTATTTTGTAACCAGCGTTGAGAAGCACGACCTCGTCTAACATTGGAGCGACGACCGAAGTCTTCACCCGCGTCTCTGTCACGGGCATGAGGGTTGGCGTATTATTCGGCCGTTCCCAGTGACTGTATTGAAGAGTTTGGAAAAAGCCTTGGAACGGTTTGTCGGTAACAACGATTCGCGCCAACCACTTGATGGACGCCATCCCGTACCACCCTGGAACGATTGCTCTGACAGGAAATCCGTGCGAGGCCGATAGATCGGCCCCGTTCATTTTGTACGCGAGCAATACGCTGCCACCTCGGGCTTTCCCCATCGGTAGACTTCGGGCGAAGTGGATTTCTCCCGGCGATTTGGGGTCTTCTTTAATCTCTCCCTGGTCCGCTCCCTCAAACATTACGTCAACGGCATTCGACTTCACTCCGGCTTTTTCCAAGACCGCACTTAGCGGCACGCCGGTCCATTCAGCATTTCCCACCGCTCCTGACTGCCATTGGGCTCCATCTTCTTTCGGGATCAGAAACACGCGGCCGTTCCCCGCGCATTCGAGCATGGAAACTTGAGTGCGGGACGGCATGCTGATCAAGTCCCGGTACCCGATCTCAAGCGGGTAGTCTACCGCGCCCTCCACCTTCAATTTCCAGGTGTCGGCCGTGAGATCGGGCTGCTTGAAGTGATTTCGAATGTAGAACTGGTTCGTCGGTGTGATGAACGTGTGGAGGACCGAAGCAGGTGATTCGAGATTTTCGGGCTCCTTCTCCCGGATGATCAATCCGGCCCCTGGGAGGCTGGAGGTTTGCCGGGGGCGGCATGCTGGCCGAACACCTGGCCCAGATAACTACCTGCACCTACCGATGCTAAGCGAAGCAGCACTCGTCGTGGCATAAGTTGATTCATCACTTTAGATTAAATGAGAACGAAAACAAATCCGATTCCGCATGTAACGTCTACCTTCCCAAGAACTTAGAGGCCGTGAGTGGCCCGTGTGTTTCGAACTAACTGGGCGAAGTACTCACCACGTAAGCCGACATAGCTAGGCCGATCATGGCGAGAATGATCGCCAGCGAAACCGCTAGCCAAGATGCTGCCTGTTCCTGCTTCATTCGCTGGTTGAGCTGGCGCACTTGTCTCCAATACTGCCAGGCAGAAAGTACCGTTACTGCACTGCCGAGCACCACCAAAGAAGTCCCCAGAAGTAATGACCTGCCTGTTGAGACTTGCGGCACCTGCTGAGAATTCATCTGCATGATGCGCAAGAACAGCCCGAAACGAGCAACAACAAAACCGATACCCATCATCGATAAACCGGTCCGCACATAGGCGAGCACAGTTCGCTCCGCTGCTAGGTACTCCCGAAGATCAGCAGTAGCAAGCGGGCCCTCTTTCTGTTCCATAGAATTCCTACGCCGCACCCTGACCGAAGATCATGCGAGCACCAATGATCAGCAACGCCACCCCAAACACGCGCTGAAGAGTATGGTCGGAAAGACCTAGCGAGAGCTTTGCTCCAAGAAGCCCACCGAGAATAAAACCGGCGCAGATAAGTGCAGCGATTCGTAAATCAACATAGCTCTGTTGGTAATAAGCCCAAGCGCCAAGAATCCCTATGGGAGGAACAAGAAGCGCCAGCGTCGTGCCTTGCGCCTGATGTTGCGAAAGGTGAAAGAGGAAAACCAGCGCCGGCACGATAATGATGCCGCCACCAATTCCTACGAGCCCGCTTGCAATTCCAGCTAGTAAGCCCAGACCTAGAAGTAGTATGGATTGCATCGGCAGTTCATCCCTTTACGACTTTTACCGCAGAGCCTTCCATCTTCTCTTCGGTCTGCTGTTTATTCACCCGGGGTCGGCCCGCGACCCCGCAACTATTTGCCATTCAAGTAGGCACCCCAAGTCCAGGAAGCACCCCACGCATCAAGACGACGTAGCCAATGATGACGAGACCAAGAATCATCCACTCAGGCATACTTTTTCCCCCTCATTTACATTCCGGCTCATAGGGAAGACTTGAGGTAGGCCCAGCCGGCTTCTTGTTTGCGAACTACCTCGGTGACTCCGGAATCCACCGTTCGGGCGGCGGGGAGTAGGTCTTCTTTCGTCACTTGCATCCGCTTCATCGTGTTCTCGCACGCTGCAAAGCGCACACCGGTTTTTGCAATGGTCGTAAACCTCTCGCCGGAAGAGGTGTTCGATTTTTTGAGAGCCTCCAGGCCTTTGCCGTGAGCTACGACTTCGAGATCCGTATGCTCCCGACCGAAGGCCTTTTGTAGGTTCTCAACGTTATTGAGCATGGCCGTCCACTGCTCTGGACTATCGCTGGTCAACTCGAATACAACTCGGTGCATCTTTTCAGATTGGGCCGAGCTCGATGCGACAGTAACTAGCACGACCGCCCCAAACATCAACCAAAAGCCAATTACGGCCCGGAGATTCTTACCATTCATGATGTTGTTCATTCCTCTCGAAGCGCTGGAGCGGGTCTACCCCGCCGCGCCAAGACCCTGGAGTATCCATAGCTGTGTGTTCAGCGGGCAGCGACACCAGGACCGGGCTGGTTCCACGGCATCTTTCCGAGCATCGTCGCCATCAGACAGACATCCGTTACGCCCGCAAAAACTAGCCCTACTCCCACAAAGATCGTCCAGGCAAAGAACCACGGAGAAACGCTTAGGCCAAGTACAGCTGAAATTAACACCATCGCGCCAGCAATCGCCCGTACTTGACGCTCCAACGACAATGGCTTCTTCTCAGCCATTCCCACGGGCAGCCCGCCGCTTTCCAAGCTTCCATTCCACCTTCGAGCACGAAGAGGTTTTGAAAACCTAAGCGCTCCAGTTTGTCAGCAGCACCCTGAGCCCGTTTTCCACTACGGCAGACAAGAACGAGCGACTCATCTTTCGCCCACTTCGTAGCCCTTTGTTCAATCTGGCCGAGCGGTACGAGCTGTGAACCCGCAATCGCCCCGGCCGCGTATTCGGGGTACTCGCGCACGTCGACTAGCGTGCTTTCCGGACGGCGCGCTTCTTGTGGGCTAATGCGTTTCATTGATCTACCTAATTGACACTATATGACTATATTGGCATACTGTCAAGTATGGTTCGTCGCACGCTGCCCCTTTCTGATCAAATGGTCGATCTTGTCGCCCGCCGCTTTCGTATGCTCGGCGAGCCCCTCCGCCTGCGCATCCTGCAAGTCCTCGAACAAGGCGAGCACAGCGTTGGGGAAGTCACCGATGCACTCAGCGCAAACCAGTCGAACATATCGAAGCAACTCCAGGCGCTCCATGATGCCGGTCTTCTCACCCG
>JBBSHP010000148.1:0-8360 GCA_038232555.1 Bryobacterales bacterium | reverse complement strand
CCTGCCCCGACGCGCCGATCGCGCCAGACAGGATCCAACAGAAAAGGGAAAGCCGCGAAGTCCACTTCATACTCTTATTATGGATGAGGTCCCTCTATGACACTGTTTTTCAGAACCGCTGCACTGGGAGCCGGAGCGCTGCTGGCGTTCCAGGCCCAGCCTGCTGAAAAATTCACGTTGACGATCGATAACATCATGCGGGGTCCTGGTTTAGCAGGGTACGAACCGGCTCAAATTCGCTGGTCCGGCGATGGGGAGCGCATCTACTTTGAGTGGAAGCAGGCCAGCGATCCCGAGAGTAAGGATATGGACACCTATGTGGTGAATCGCGATGGGACGGGACTGCGCAAAATTACCGAGCAAGAGGAGAAAGTGGCTCCGCCCCCGGCTGGAGACACCACTCGCGACAGGCGCCTGACGACCTATGCCCGCAACGGGGACATCTTCACATATGACAGCTCCAATGGCCAGACGCGGCAGATCACCCAGACTGCCGACACAGAATCGAATCCGCATTTCACGCGTGACGGTAAGCGCCTGTACTTCACGCATGCCAACAATTTGTACCTGATGTCGCTGGAGAACGGCTCAATTGTTGAGATGACTGATATCCGAGCCGCGGGAGCAACGGGTTCAGCGCCGGCGCCCTCCGGCCCCCCACTCGGTCAGGGACGCGGGGGCGGGCAGAACCGTCAGGCAGCGGTCACCGGCGATGACCCGCTAAAAGGAACCGAAAGCCAGGAGTTTCTCAAGAAGCAAGAAAAGGATCTGCTCGAAGTGGTGCGGCAGCGCGCGGCCAAGCGCGAGGCGAATGAGGCGAAACGCAAGCGAGAGAATCCGCGGAAGCCCTTTACGCTGCAGGCGCGCCAATCCGTGGCCGGGCTTCAGCTTTCGCCCGACGAGAAATATGTGATCGCAAGTATTCGAGAGGCCGGCGATCGCGATAAGACAACGATTGTGCCGAACTTTGTGACCGAATCTTCCTACACCGAAGACATCCCGTCGCGAGACAAAGTAGGCGACGTGCAGCCGCGTACCAGAATTGCCCTGCTCAACGTAGGCAGCGGCGAAGTGAAATGGGTTGACGCCGGATTGAAGAAAACTCCGCCGCTGGCCGCTGCGAAAACGGAGAGCGGCAAAGAAAGTGGAGAAGATGCCAAGGATGCGGGGAAGCCGCCCACCGCAGCCGAGCGCGATCTGCAGTTGCTACAGCCAGTCTGGTCGGAGGATGGGACCAGGGCTGTTATGGTGGCGCGATCGGCGGATAACAAAGACCGTTGGATCCTGGCGCTGGACCCTGCAACGGGCAAGACTCGCGTCCTGGTAGACCAGCATGACGATGCCTGGGTGGATGGTCCGGGCGCGTTCACGGTGGGCTGGTTGAAAGGGGACCGCGAGATCTATTTTCAATCGGAGAAGACCGGCTACTCGCAGTTGTACGCGGTCGGATACGACGGTGGAGAGCCACGCGCACTGACCTCAGGCAACTTTGAGGTCAGCGCGGCGGTGTTGTCCAAAGAAAAATCGCGCTTCTACCTGACTACGAGCGAAGTGGGTCCCGAAGAGCGGCAGGTGTACGTTATGGACGCGAACGGTGGTCCCCGAACCAGGCTGACGACCACTCCGGGCAATCACACCGCGGTGTTATCGCCGGACGAACACTGGATGGCCGATCTCTATTCCTATACCAACAAGCCTCCTGAGCTGTACGTGCAAGACGCCAAGCCGGGCGCGCCAGCAAAGAAGTTGACTTCTTCGCCTGTGCCCGAATTCTGGCAGTACGCTTGGCTCGATGCGCCGATAGTTAAGATCCCGGCTCGTGACGGCGTCACATTGCACGCGAGGTTATACAAACCCGCAAACTTCAAGCGGGGCGGGCCCGGCGTCGTGTTCGTGCATGGAGCCGGCTATCTGCAGAACGTGCATCGCTGGTGGTCCACTTACTATCACGAATATATGTTTCACCATCTTCTGATGGAGCATGGGTACGAAGTGATCGATGTCGATTACCGCGGGTCCGCCGGGTATGGCCGGGACTGGCGCACCGCGATCTACGAGCACATGGGTGGCAAGGACCTCGACGACAACGTGGATGCAGCCAAGTGGCTGGTTACGCATGAGGGCGTCGACCCGAAGCGTATCGGACTCTATGGCGGCAGCTACGGCGGGTTCATTACTTTGATGGCGCTCTTCACGCAGCCGGAGGTGTTTGCCGCCGGCGCTGCACTGCGGCCTGTGACCGACTGGGCGCATTACAACCATCCCTACACGGCCAATATCTTGAACCTGCCGCAAACCGATCCCGAAGCTTACCAAAAATCGTCTCCGATCTATTTCGCGAGTGGCTTGAAGGGAGCGCTTTTGATCTGCCACGGGATGGTGGATACGAATGTGCACTTCCAGGACACGGTACGTCTGGTTCAGAAGCTGATCGAGCTCCGCAAGGAAAACTGGCAACTGGCGGTGTACCCGGTTGAAAACCACGGGTTCGTGGAACCAACTAGCTGGGCCGACGAATACAAGCGCATCTTCGCGCTTTTCGAGAAGAACCTCAAGCCGCCCGTGCCGGCCTATAGTACATCCACCGCGACAAACGAGGCTGCGGCGCGCGAGTGATAGACGCGCTGCGTCGCTTTCTGAAAGTCCGTCAATTTGGCGCTGTCGATATCCATAAACTTCTGCGGGTTCCGGTCCACTAGCGGAAACCAGGAGCTTTGCACCTGCACCATGATGCGATGCCCTTTGCGGAAGGTGTGAAAAATATCTGGCATCGTGTAGCCCACTTTGGTCACTTGACCCGGCACGAAGGGAGCCGGATGCTCGAAACTGTCGCGGAACTTGCCTCGCATCACTTCGCCGCGGATCAGTTGCTGGTAGCCCGCCATCCGAATGCCCGTGGGGTTCGGATTCGGATCGGGGTAATCGTCGGCATAAACGTCAATCAGCTTCACGATCCAGTCCGAGTCGGTCCCGGTCGTAGAAACTTGCAGGTTCGGCCACACCGGCCCGGCCAACGTGATATCGGTCTTCAGCGGCTCGGTTTGATAGACCAGCACGTCGGTCCTGGTTGAAGCCGAGCGTTGATCGTCGGTCATATGTTCGCGCGTCATGCCGGGCGCTTGCCCTGGAATGAAAGGCACGGGTTTCGCGGGATCGCTGATGTACTCGTCATAGCCTGGATCGTCCTTTTGCTCTCCGGAACCTGGGGCTTCGAAGGAAAGGGTTCCATTGAAATGGAAATAGAGCGATCGCTTGGATGCGGTCTTAGGCGGCCAGGCGTCCAGCTTCCGCCATTGATTGGTTCCGGTCTCGAACACATAGCTTCCGGCAGTTTCGGGTTGTCCGCGCCTTTCAGCCAGTACTTGAAAAACGGAAGCTCGATGTGTTCGCGGTAGTAGTCGGCGGTCTTTGAGCCGAACTGGACATTACCCAAATTCGAACCGTCGCTCCGCGCCCACCCGCCGTGATACCACGGACCCATCACCAGCATGTTGGACGCTCCCGGACTGCTCTGTTCGATCGACTTGTACACGTTCAGCGCCCCGAACAGATCTTCCGCATCGAACCAGCCACCCACGGTCATTACAGCGGGCTTAATATCTTTTAGGTGCGGCCGCAGATTGCGAGCCTGCCAGAACTCGTCATAAGTTCCGTGCTTCATCATCTCGTTCCAAAATGCGACGTCGTTCTTCAGGAATTTCTCGTTCGCATTCGGCAGCGTCGCCATGTTGAGGTAGAACCGGTAGCCATCCGAACCGATCACGGACTCTGGCCTTGTGAATTTAGCGGTGGGTTCCGGCCGCGCCTTTCCGAAGCCGCTGCTCAGGAATCCGAACGCATGCGGCAGGTAGAGCGCCCCGTTATGGTGAAAATCGTCGCCGATGAACCAGTCCGTGATGGGAGCTTGCGGGGACGCGCACTTCAACGCGGGATGCGCATGGATGATGCCCGCGGCGGTGTAAAAGCCCGGATACGAAATGCCCCACATCCCAACTTTGCCCCTATTGTTCGGGATGTTCTTGACCAGCCACTCGATAGAATCGTATGTGTCCGTGCTCTCGTCGATATCGGACGGACCGCTGTATTTGGTGCGCTGCGGACGCATATCCACAAACTGGCCTTCCGACATCATCTTCCCGCGCACATCCTGATACACGAAGATGAATTTGTCCTTGGCAAACAGCTCCGACGGTCCCAGCGCTGTCTTGTAGTTGTCGACGCCGTAAGGAGCGACGCTGTAGGGCGTGCGATCGAACATGACGGGCCATGTCTGCGAACCGTCCTTGGGCACGTATACCGAAGCGAAAAGTTTAATGCCATCGCGCATCGGGATCTGGAATTCGTACTTGGTGTAGTTCGACTTGATGTACTCGAGCCCCTGTGCGGACAGGAACAGCGAGGGGAGAAAAATAGCACTGATAAGACGTCTCATAGCAGAATCGACAGGTTATCGTATCATGCGGTCGTGTTCTCTTCCAGGCTGCAGTGGAGCCTCGATCCCAACCCTGTTTCGAAGCTGCTGACAGCCAAGCTCGCGGCAGGCGAAAAAATACTGGACCTGACCGAATCGAATCCATCCGATGCGGAATTCGATTTCCCAGAGCAACAGATACTTGAAGCGCTGGGGGATCCGCGCTCATTGCGTTACACGCCAGTTCCGGCGGGTTTGCCTTCGGCACGGGAGGCGGTGTCGGCATACTACGCAGGCCAGGTGGATCCGGATCGCATCCTGCTCACGACCAGCACCAGCGAGGCCTATGCTTACCTCTTCAAGTTGCTGACCGACCCAGGCGAGAACATTCTGATTCCCCGGCCATCGTATCCGCTATTCGAGTTTCTGGCCGGTATGGAATTGGTGGACACAGTCCCGTACTCACTCGACTTCGAAGATCTGGAGGATCGCGTGAATTCGGGCACGCGCGCCATCGTGGTGGTAAATCCGAATAACCCCACGGGAACGTTTATCAAGCAGCAACAGCTCACGCGGCTGGTATCGTTCTGCCGGGACCATGAGCTCGCAATCATCTCGGACGAAGTGTTTGCGGATTACGGCTTTGGCGAAGACCCGGCGCGCGTGCCGTCGCTGAGCAGTGTGCAGGAGGTGCTTACTTTTTGTTTGAGTGGGCTCTCCAAAGTAGCCGGCTTACCGCAACTGAAGCTGGGCTGGATAGCGGTGAGCGGCCCACCAGAGATGCGCCGCGCGGCTATCGAAAGGCTTGAGTTGGTCGCGGATACCTACCTTTCCGTGAGTACGCCCGTGCAATGGGCGGCGCCGAAATTACTGAAACTCAGCCGCGGCATTCGAGTTCAGATTGCCGGGCGAACCGCAGCTAACCTGGGTGAACTACGGAGCGCACTTGGCGACCGTTCACCGTTCCGCCTGATGGAGCCGGAAGGCGGCTGGTGCGCAGTGCTGGAAGTTCCTCGTATCCGCACAGAAGAGGAGTGGCTGCTGGAGTTGCTAGAGAAAGACAACGTGTTGGTACAGCCGGGTTTCTTCTATGACTTTGAGCGGGAAGCCTTCCTGGTGCTCAGCCTTTTGACGCCGCCATCTGTCTTCCTGCCGGGGATTGAGCGTCTGCTGGTCCGGGGATGAGAGCGCCGCAAATGTGATACTGTCTAGCAAAGCAGCAGTATCAACTCCTGGTTAGTGAGGTTTCTATGGCAAAATTCATTTCCAACGTAAGCCTTTGCTTAGTCGTATTCGGTCTGGCCGTCCAGGCCCAGGAATTTCGTGCTTCGATCAGCGGAGAGGTCACGGATCCATCCGGAGCTCCTATAAGCGGGGCGACCGTGATCGTGACGAGTATTGAACGAAACGTTCCCGTTCAATCGGTAACTAACTCGGCGGGTCTCTTCTTCGTGCAGTTCCTTTTGCCAGGTAGCTACCGCGTCAAGGTGGAGAAACCTGGCTTCAAAACATACGCACAGGAGAACATTTCACTGGTTGCATCGGACAAGGTCGGCCTTGCGATCAAGCTGGATATAGGAGCCTTGTCCGAGTCCGTCACGGTCCAGGGTGAACCACCGCTGCTGCAAACAGAGACCGCCTCCCGCGTATCGACGATCGAAAACCGGGTGCTTGAAAACGTTCCGACGAACGGCCGTAACTTATTTTCGTTGGAGTATACGCTGCCCGGTGTGGTTAAAACCAGCACCTACTGGGGTTCCATGGAGTTATATGCTTTCGGCAACATCAACGGCGTAAGCATCAGCGGCGGTCGTCAAGGCGAGAATGAAACGCTGATTGATGGCGTAAGCAACACGCGGACGGATCGGGGTGTTGTGCTGGCCCCATCCTTGAACGCGACCCAGGAGTTCAGCGTTCGCACCAATAATTATGATGCCCAGTTCGGACGCGTCGGAGGCGGAGTTACTTCGATCGTCTTAAAATCCGGGACGAATTCTCTGCATGGGGAACTGTTCGAGTTTCTGAAGAACAACAAGCTGAATGCGGGCGATTGGTCGGCGAATGCGGCGGGCGAGTCGTCCTCAAGATTTCAGAACAACACCTTTGGATTTGAAGTGGCTGGTCCCGTTTACATTCCCAAATTGTTCGACGGCCGAAACCGGCTGTTTTTTATGGTGTCTTTGGAGGCTCTGCGCGA
Organism: Bryobacterales bacterium; assembly: GCA_038232555.1. Classification (GTDB taxonomy): domain Bacteria; phylum Acidobacteriota; class Terriglobia; order Bryobacterales; family Bryobacteraceae; genus JBBSHP01. The sequence continues at coordinate 1,752 of JBBSHP010000148.1, read as the reverse complement.
GCGCGCCCAGAGCCTGATTTCAGTCACCCTGCCGACGGCGCAGCAGTTGACGGGAGATTTCTCCGGTCTCAAGAACGCGGCCGGGCAACCGATCATAATCTACGACCCGCTCAAGTTGACTAAGAACGCGGCTGGCGCTTTCGTTCGCGAGCCTTTCGCAGGCAACAAGATTCCGGCCAACCGAATTAACCCGGTGGCCGCGAAGATCGCGTCCTTCTATCCACAAGCGAATCATGCTCCGACCGGCCTGGATAATGCGAACAACTTCGTAAACAGTAACTCGGCGCGCAACAGCTACGATGCATGGCTGGGCAAAACGGATTACCGCGCATCGGACCGCAGCACCATCGCTTTCCGCTATGGACAGACTCCCTGGGAAAATCGAGCGAAGATCGTTTGGGGCACTAACGCAGGCGAGCCTAGCGGAGAGGCCCCGTCCACACGTGTTTCCAAGAACTGGGGTGGAGATTGGACCTATACCCTCTCACCCACCATGCTGTTTAACCTGCGCGGAGGGCTCGCCCGCTACGAGGGTTTCTCCGGCAATGATTTTGCGCGAGGCTTCGACCCGCGCCAGCTTGGCTTTCCGTCATCGCTGGTGGCCCAGTTCACCACCCTGCAATTCCCCGCATTCCGTTTCGAGTCCAATCAGTACTCGCCCATCGGCGCAACACAGGTAACCGGATACGAAGCACGGGACACTTACAGCATTCAGCCGAATATGTCCTGGATCCGAGGGCGGCAGACTTTGAAGTTCGGGGCTGAGGGCCGTCTTTACAACTACAACCAGATCCAGCCGGCTTCGGCCAGTGGCTCCTACACTTTTGGCAAGAGTTGGACCCAGGCCGATCCGCTCCGCGCGGACAGCCTGTCAGGCGATTCTTTTGCGTCCTTCCTGCTGGGCGTTCCGACAGGCGGATCTGTTTCCCGTAATATCGATCCTTCTTATCAGAATAGATACTACGCTGTCTTCGTCCAGGATGACTGGAAAGTGACCCCCCGTCTAACGTTGAATCTGGGTTTGCGGTGGGACTATGAGACGCCCCTCATTGAGCGGCACAATCGCATGGTGCGTGGATTCGCTTTCGATCAACCGAGCAGCATTGCGAGCAAGGTACAGGGCCTGAACTTAACCGGCGGTCTTCTCTATGCGGGATCGAGCGGGGAAGCCCGCTACGCGTTCAATCCGGACAAAAATAATTTCCAACCGCGCATCGGGGTGGCTTGGGAGTTCCGTCGCAATTCGGTAATGCGGGCCGGTTACGGCATCTCGTATCTGGGGCAGTCGGCTTTCGGGCCAGCGACCGGCTTCAGCCAGCCCACCAGTCTCATTGCAAGCACGGATGCGGGTTTGACCCCTGCCGTGGACCTGAGCAATCCCTTTCCGACGTCGTTGTTTCCGAATGGCCTGTTGCAGCCGATCGGGTCCAGTCTGGGGCTCGGAACTAACCTGGGCCAAGCCGTAGCGGCGCAATACCTGGACCGGCGATTGCCTTCCTCCCAGCAGTATTCGTTTGGCGTGCAGCATCAATTCCGAGGGGAGTGGCTGGTCGACGTCTCGTACGTCGGGAACCGTACGTCAGGTCTACCCGTCAGCCTCCCACTCAATTTCATCCCGCGGGACAAGCTGTTGTCGCTCCCGGTATCGGACCGTCCGGCCTTTTTCACGGCGCAGGTTCCAAACCCTCTGGCAGGCTTGCTGCCAAACTCAGCCCTCAATGGCGCAACGGTGCCGCGTCAGCAATTGCTGTT
>JBBSHP010000147.1:0-8430 GCA_038232555.1 Bryobacterales bacterium | reverse complement strand
GATAAGATCATGTTTATGAATAGCTTTGGATTAAACGTCCGTAGTCAAATGCAGGGTTGGTACCCGTTGTTGGGCCGAAGTTCAGCCGAACCGATCCAAGATCCGAAATCCGATGCGGGGTCCGGTCCGCTCCGACCCCCGATGCTCATTTGTGTAGGATTTGGATCGCGCGGCGGTTTTCGGGAGACAGGCGTTGTCCGCAAGGACGAGCCGATGGAGAAACCCACAGCTTCGACTCCAATTTTGGCCTACCCAACCAGGTGTCGGAGACCGTAAGCACGAAGAGCCGAATCAGTCCACCCCGACAGTTAAGACGACGATTCAGTAACACTTACCATGGATCTTTCCGCCCACACTCTTACACTGGATCAGCTGGGTGGACCACAGGACTTCATTCAGGAACAGCCTTCAACTTCTTCCCTCCGGACGTGGTCAGATTTGGCTACCGGCAGGTTGTCTTTTGCCGCATATTTCGACCGGCTAGTTAATGTGGACAACCTGACCTGTCTCACGATCGACACAACGGGAGCATGCGATCTCACTTGCAAAGGGATGTGTTTCTACCACCCTTCCATTCGAATAACCGATCGAGAAGTTCCACTAGACTCTTTGACTCGTGCAATAGAGGACGCCGGGAGGACACTCGGCATGAGAACCCTGGCGATCGCTGGTAAGGAGTCGGTAACGGCTGAGGACTACCAGCGGTTCCTAACGGCGCAAAGGAACACTATGGTCAGAAACCTGCGTACCATTCCCGATCAGAGGACGGCCGAGGAGTTGATTCATAAGTGCAGAGCCAATCTCGTCAAACTGCTCAAATTCTGGAATGATGCGTCGGATGCCGCCGATCACGCTGACTTAGAGCTGGCTGAAGCGACGGACAGAAACCGCAACGCCACCTGTGGTGACCAAGAGTCAGAAAGGGCAGCCGAAGAAACACGGAGCTCCTTGCTACGGGCCGAGCGCTCTCTTTCAGATGCGCGGGTCGCCGCTCAGCAGTTGCTCAAGCCCTTTCTCGAGGTAGCTGAGGAATGCGTAACTGCTCCTGGAACCGAAACTGAGCCTCTTCTGGAGACGCTCGAGCGCAGTCGGCGCCCACTGGCGGATATCGGCCGCGCCCTTGATACTTTATCTGCTGCGGGCGCGGGACTCAAAGAGATGCGGATAAAATGTGAAGGCGCAGTGAAGAACAACGAGAAAGCGAAGGCATCTATCATCGAGGCACGCCGACTGCTTTCCACCAGTACACATAAACAGCGGGAGGCTAAGGGTCGATTGAGCCGAGCGCAAAGCGAGCTAGCCTCTGCACTCCCATTTGATGTTGTGTTATCGGACATGCGGCTGGACCGGTTGCCGACGGAATTGCCGACGGAATTAGGAGCGTGTCCGATGTCTCGGGAGTTAGCTTACTCCGCCACATTCGTGAAGCCCTCCCACCGATTCCCGTGCTGATGCTCACTGCGTCAGAGAAGGCTGTTAGCTATGTCGAGTGCATCTCGGCGGGTGCTTCTGGGTACTGGGTCAAAGGTGTCTCAACAGGCGAGGAGATGCGCGCCCTGCTTGTGAGGGCCTTTGCCCAGAGAGAACTCCTTTCGGTTTGGTTAAAGGTGGAACAAGTGAAGGCCAAGACAGCGGTGGCAGCGAAGATGTGGGTGAGCAACGGCTTCGAGGCACGAACAATTTCGGCTGCCGCGCCAGCACGAAGTGCCATCAATGTGCTGTTGGAGGACGCCTATCGACGTCTATGGGAGGGCTCGGGTACGGATCGCATTGCGTACAATGCCGTGATCATCAATCTTGGAGGGATTGAAGAAATCCGTATCAAGGGATTAAAGATCCCAACAGCAACACATACTGGCTTCGTACTCCTAAGGAGGATCAAGAGCTGCGCGACCTTAGGAATAATGTCGCGCACGCCAAGGCGGCCAGAATTGTCTCGCGCGCGGAAGCCTTCAAGTTCCTGTCTTATACTCTCGACCAGTTGCTTGTGTAAGGCTGGCTGTCTCTGGATGAGCTGGATGCTTCGGGCCCCCCAGGTGTTCATTCGCGAAAGTATCTACGCATTTCAATTCAACGATAAGTTGGTCTTCAACCAGGATGTCGGCATGATAGTCGCCGACTCGCTGTCCTTTGTAGAGTACTGGAAAGGGTGCCTGCGACTTTACCCTCATCTCTCTGAGAACCAGCTCTCGGAACAGCGCTCTCTCATAAACCTTCTCCAGGAATCCAACCCCAAGCACATTGGAAACTTCGTAGGCGCATCCCACCACTCGTTCCACCAAAGGATCAAAGAATTCGTGTTCATTCGTGTTGTTCTGAAAACATTTGTCCGCCCCTTATTTTTCAAGCGTTTATGCCGCCACCTCCAAATCACCCTGGTTGGAACACGTTTTCATCACCTCTGGTGGGCCGCCGCGTGGCCCATGACGGTTCATTCGTGGCTATCAAGCTTGTTGCCCTGGCCTGCTGGACTTCTCACGTGAACACCGCGTTTCTCTTTCCTGGCCAAGGGTCCCAGTATGCCGGGATGGGCAAGTCTCTGGCCGACAACTTTGCTGTGGCGCGGGCGGCTTTCGAGGAGGCTGACGATGCGCTGGGCTTTCGGTTGTCGGAGCTGTGTTTCAACGGCCCTGAGGAGGCGCTCAAGCTCACCGAGAATACGCAGCCTGCACTGTTGGCCACATCTGTTGCCGCTTATCGCGTGCTGGCGCAGGTGCCCGCATTTGTGGCGGGACACAGTCTCGGTGAGTATTCGGCTTTGGTCGCGGCGGGTTCGCTGGACTTTGCCGACGCGCTTCGCCTGGTGCGCAAGCGCGGGCAATACATGCAGCAGGCTGTCCCCGCGGGCGTGGGCGCTATGGCCGCCTTGCTGAAACTGCCCGAGGGCAAGCTCGACGACGTTCTGGTTCAAGCGGCGCAAGGGGAAATTGTTTCAGCTGCTAATCTGAACTCGCCCGATCAGGTGGTGATTGCGGGGCACACCGGCGCCGTCCACAGGGCGGTGGATCTCGCCAAGGCTGCTGGGGCGCGGCGTGCCGTGATTTTGCCCGTCAGCGCACCCTTTCACTGTGCTCTGATGCAGCCTGCCCAGCAGCAACTATCGCCGGATCTGGATACCACCGAATTCCGCGATCTCAGCGTGACGCTGATCAACAACTGGCAGGCTCGCCCTATTCGCACCGGCGCTGAGGCCCGGCGAGGATTATTGGAACAGGTGCCCCATCCCGTGTTGTGGGCGGACTCCATACGCTATCTGGCATCCCAAGGTGTCGCTCGTTTTATTGAAGTGGGTGCGGGTAGCGTTTTGACTGGACTGCTGCGTAACATCAATCCGGAATTGCAGGGATTCAAATTCGGCGAAGCGGAGGATCTTGAAAAACTAAATGCGGCGATTTTGTAGCACGCTCTTGATCATGGCCGGCGCTGGCCTGATCGGCTGCCGCATGCCAGGCGAGAAACAGGACTTCGCTAAGCTGACCGACGACTTCGTGTACGGCGCGCTGGCACTCTCGCCCGTGGCCGCGACGTCCGCCGGTTACCATGAGCACCGCAGCGAAGCGCTCGACGAAAAGCTGGATGATTTTAGCCGCTCGGGGATCGCGGAGCAACGCAGCTTCTATCGAGATGCTCGCGACCGGTTACAAACCATCCAAATCAATTCGCTTTCGCCCGAGGACCGCGCCGACTACGATGTCATGCAGGATCAGATCGGCTTGCAGTTGCTGGAGCTGAATCATATTCAGAGCTATCGCCATAATCCCACCGGATATGTAGAGCTGATTGGGAATGCCCTGTTTAGCCCGTACGTGCTCGAATATGCTCCCAAGGCGAAGCGCTTTGGCCAGATCATCAAGCGGCTGCAGCGCGTGCCTATTCTGATACAGCAGGCGCACGACAATCTCGAAGATGCGCCGGCGGTGTGGACCCGCGTCGCGCAACAGGAAAATGATGGAAATATCGATTTGGTCGATCATACTTTGCGTGCGGCAGTGCCTTCTGAACTGCGATCCGATTACGACCGCGCCGCCAAGCCAGCGCTGGAATCTCTGAAGAGGTTTAATGAGTTCCTGAAACTGGATCTGTCCAGGAAGACCCGCAGCTGGAGGTTGGGCAAGGAGCAGTACGATCAAAAATTTCGGTTGTTTTTGGATGTGGGTAAAACGCCTGGGCAGGTTCTCTCGGAGGCGGAAGCCGAGCTCACCAGCGTGCGGGAGCAGATGGCGAAGTTGGCAGCTCCGCGAACCATTCCGCAGGCGCTTGCTGAAATAGCCGCGAAGCACCCTTCTCCGGAAAACTATTTTGCCGAGGCGCGACGAACCTTGCAGCAAGCCACCGAGTTCGTTCGTTCGAAAGCGCTGCTCACGTTGCCAGCCCGCGCGAACTTGCAAGTGATCGAAACGCCCGAGTTCATGCGAGGGATCTATGCCGTAGGCGGCTTTAATGCGGCCCCTGCGCTGGAGCCGCAACTCGGGGCTTTTTACTGGATCACGCCGATCCCGAGTCAGTGGCCGCAAGAACGCATCGACTCCAAGCTACGGGAGTACAACACATACGGCCTGCAGGAACTGACGGTACATGAAGCCATGCCGGGCCATTACGTCCAGCTTGAGTACGCCAATGACGTACAGCCGAAAGGCCGGCGCCTGCTGCGCAACATCTTTGGCAATGGTCCGTACGTGGAGGGCTGGGCTGTTTACGCGCAACAGATGATGTCGGACGAGGGCTACCTGAACAACGATCCAGCCTTGCGGATGACATTCCTGAAGCAAATGCTTCGCGTGATTTCAAATTCGATTCTCGACATAAAGCTGCAGACTCAGGATATGACGGAGCCGGAAGCAATGGACCTGATGCTGACCCAGGCATTCCAGGAAAAAGAAGAGGTGACCGCAAAGCTGCAGCGAGCGCAGTTATCGTCCTGCCAGTTGCCGATGTACTTTGTGGGTTGGCACGGTTGGCTGCAGGCTCGCGAGGAATACAAGCAGTCGAAAGGCAGCGCGTTCAAACTTCCAGAATTTCACGAGCGAGCGCTGAAGGAAAGTGCGGTTCCGCTGCCGGTACTCAGCCGCTTGCTGGCCACCCAATGAAATTCCCGAGAGCCAGCGGCATCCTGCTGCATCCAACTTCGCTGCCGAGCCGCTACGGAATCGGCGATTTCGGGCCGGAGGCTTACCGGTTTGCGGACTTCCTCCACGAGACTGGCCAGAAGATCTGGCAGGTGCTCCCACTGGGCCCCACCGGCTATGGCGACTCGCCGTATCAGTGCTACTCGGCATTCGCCGGCAGCAGTTTGCTGATCAGTCCCGAGAAGATGGTGGAGCATGGCTTGCTAAGTGGGTCGGACATCGAGACCCACGAGACGTTCGCGGACGAGCGGGTAGAGTTCGGCCGTGTCACGCCATTCAAACTCGCCCTGCTGCGGCGCGCTTTCACCAGGTTCCAACCGGATCACGAGTACCACGAATTTATCCTGCGCAATACCTATTGGCTGGACGACTACGTCCGCTTTGCCGCACTCAAACGAGCTAACCACGAGCGGGGCTGGCCCGATTGGACCTTGGAGCAGGCCGATCCCAACGAAATGGAGATGCAGCGCTTCTCCCAATTTGAATTTTTCCGGCAGTGGCGCGCGCTCAAAAGCTACTGCGCCGCCAGGGGAATCGGCCTGATGGGCGACATCCCGATCTATGTGGCAGGCGATAGCGCGGATGTGTGGGCGAATCCCGACTTGTTCGATCGCGAGCATTCCGCGGGCGTTCCCCCGGATTACTTCAGCGCCACCGGCCAACTCTGGGGAAACCCGGTGTACCGCTGGGAGCAGGCCGAGCAGACCGGATACCGCTGGTGGATAGACCGGCTGCGGGCCACTCTGGAACTGGTCGACATTGTGCGACTGGATCACTTTCGCGGCTTTGAGGCTTACTGGCAGGTACCGGCAAGCGAGACGACCGCGATTCATGGCGAATGGGTGAAGGGCCCTGGCCCAAAGCTGTTCGAGGCGCTGGAGAGAGCTCTGGGTCCTTTGCCGATTGTGGCTGAGAATTTGGGAGTGATCACGCCGCAGGTGGAGGCCCTGCGCCATCAGTTCGGCTATCCGGGCATGAGCGTCCTACAGTTCGCTTTCGGGGACGAGTCTCAGCCGAACGATTTCAGGCCGCATAACTATGCACGCGAACTGGTCGCCTACACGGGTACGCACGACAACGACACAACGGTGGGGTGGTGGAACTCCGGAGCGGGCGACTCCACGCGCTCGGCGGAAGAAGTCAGGCGCGAGCGCGCGTTCACCCGAGCCTATCTGGGGACCAGCGGCGACGAAATCCACTGGGATTTTATCCGGGCAGTGCTGGCGTCCGTAGCCAATACGGCTATTGTGCCGCTGCAGGACGTATTGGGACTTGGCAACGAAAGCCGCATGAATTTGCCGGCCAGCACGAAGGGAAACTGGGCCTGGCGGTTCCGTGCGGAAGACTTGACGGCCCTTCTGCGCGACCGGCTGAAGCGGCTAACCCGCCTGTACGATCGGTAGACGGGCTCTAGTCAAGCGAGGCTTCGCCGACTGCGATTCTGGTCAGGCCTGCCATGGGAGCCGCCACCGCGTTCAGACCGGGCATGAACTTCGCAAACAGGAACGAATATGCTCCCCACTTGGCGAAGGTGCTCTTGGTATTGCTGACACACGGATCGGGCTACAGCGAAAGCTTGCACACCAGCCCGAGAATGCGGCCGCCGCGCTCGATACCCAGCCGGTACCAGACCAGATCCCTCAACAACGCCGCTGCGACCGGATGCGAAAGTCACTCAGCCCAGAGCATTTTCAAAAAACATCTTGACACTATACCTACGTACCGGGTTTAGGCTGGTATCAGAGAAAAAACAGAAGGCGGTTTTCATGGCTCTAAAGATTGGACAAGTAGCGGAGGGCGGCGGAGTGAACCTCCAAACGATCCGCTATTACGAACGAGAAGGGCTTTTGCCCGAGCCGCCACGGCTTCAATCGGGGTATCGCATGTTCCCGGAGAACACCGTGCGCAGGGTCCGTTTTATCAAACGTGGGCAGGAGCTCGGCTTTACACTAGCCGAAATCAAAGAACTACTCTCGCTGCGGATCGACCCCCAAAAAGAATGTTCCGACGTGAAGCGTCTAGCGAGCGTGAAGATTGCCGACATCCAGGAGAAGATTCGAACTCTCGAAGCTATGAAGCGAGTTCTGACCGGACTTACGAAGATCTGCCCCGGCAGCGGGCCATCAACCGAGTGCCCCATTCTGGATAGCATCGACTCCGCCGAGGTACGGACATGAAAGTAGAGCTTCTCTACGACCTGGAGTGTCCAAACGTTGCTGCGACGCGAGAGAATCTCTCGCGGGCGCTTCTGTTGGAAAAGCTCCCATCGAACTGGACAGAGTGGGAACAAGCCTCAGCTGATGCCCCCTCGTACGTGCGCAGCTTTGGCTCACCTACCATCCTTATTGACGGCCTGGATTTGGCCGGAATTGAGCCCGGCAACGAGCCCTCTTGTTGTCGGTTGTACGAGTCCACCGACAATGGGAGAACTGGCGTTCCTTCCGTGGCGCTAATTCAGGCCGCCCTTCTCCAGGCAAAGGTTCGGGAGAAGGAACTTCGCCCAGCAAAGCAGAGCCTGCTGGCACTTCCCGGCATTGCAATTAGCATCCTCCCCTTTGGAGGCTGTCCCGCCTGCTGGCCCGTCTACGGAGGAATACTTTCCGCACTCGGTTTGGGAGTTCTCCTCTCGTCTCAGTACCTGCTTCCACTCACAGCTGTTTTTCTGCTCATCGCTCTTTTTACGCTGGCCTTTCGAGCCCGGACCCGCCGCGGCTACGGTCCGTTTGCAGCAGGGGTTATGGCGGCAGCGCTTATCCTCTGGGGGAAGTTTTCACTTGAATCAAACGCGGTCGCCTACACCGGCGCAACGCTCCTAATCGGTTCCTCGTTATGGAACAGCTGGCCGCCCAGAGCGCCCAGCACTCCGTGTCCGAAGTGCGCTCCCTCGGATGCTGAGCTTATTCAATTGAGCGCAATGGAGAAATTATCATGAACAACAACAAGCGAAAGATTGAAGTATTCAGCGCCGGATGCCCGGCGTGTGAGCCCACCGTGCAGCTCGTAAAGAGCATTGCCTGCCCATCATGCGATGTTCAGGTCCTCGACATGATCCAGCCAGACGTTGCAGCAAAGGCGAAGCAATACGGCGTAAAAACCGTGCCCGCGGTCGTTATCGATGGCCAGCTTGCAAGCTGCTGCACGGGAGCCGGGCCGAACGAGCAAGCACTTCGTGCCGCTGGCCTGGGTGTAGCCAAGTAGGAACGACAATGCGGAAACTCTATGTAGTTCTGCTCGGGGCGGCACTTGCCGCCCCGGTTCTTGTTCGCGCCGAGCAACCCCCGGCCGCCCAGGCGCAAGCGGCTTT
>JBBSHP010000146.1:0-8455 GCA_038232555.1 Bryobacterales bacterium | reverse complement strand
GGCGAAGATCAGGTTCATGGGGTGTCCCATAAAGTAGGAGATCAGCACCAGCGCCGGGGCAAGCACCAGGGCTACTTGTACGCTCGAGCCCAGGCAAAGCCCCATGACTAAACCCATGCGGTCCTGTCGCGCAAAGTAAACTGCGGCGATGATGTCGGCGGCATTGCCGATTATCGCGAGCACAATCACGCCCAGAAACAAAGACCCCAGCCCAAGCCGTTCCGCGGTCGCTTGCAGGCTTTCGGAAACAAGATAAGACTCAACCGCCACGAGCCCCGTGCCGCCCAGCAATACACCGAACGATTTCCAGAGCGGCCAGATCGATGCCTCATCGGATTGACGGGAGGTGAAGACATCACGGCGGGTCACCAGGGTGTAGACCAGATTAGCGGCATAGACAAGAATCAAGACCAGGGATACGCTGATGCTGAGCTTCTCATCCAGCACCGCGGGGTTCGACGCGGAAAAGAGATGCCGTTCGGTGTAGTCGAATAAAGCAGGCAACAACAGCGCGACAACGGAGAGAATGAGGAGGCTGCCGAGTGGGCCGGCGCTTTCCCGGTCGAAGGTTTGCTTTTTGCGGGTGATCCCACCGACCACGATGGCAATCCCCAATCCAAGCAGGCTGGTACCGATCAGAGAGCCTGTGATCTGTGCCTTTACGACATCCTGATTGCCGCGGCTAAGAACGAAGAGCGCCAGAATCAGCTCCGCGACGCTTCCGAAGGCTACGTTGACCAACCCGCCAATAGCCGGGCCCGTCCGATTCGCCAGTTGTTCAGTCGCGCGGCGCATCCAGTCCGCGACCGGTATGATCGCGAGACCTGAAGTCGCAAAAATCCATATTGGCGACGCCGACAGCCAAAAGGCCAGAACCCACGAGACGGGAATCAGGACAAGCAGAAGCGAGACGATCATGGATGGCTCGCGATCACTGGCTCACTTCACTTGCCGGATTGGCGTAGTGCGGCACGGGCTTCCGGCCAAGCGAGGGGAAGCACTGACAGGGTCGCGGCCGTTGTGAGCAGGCACCAGAAGCAGAAGGCGCGGTACTTGGTCCACTGATCGACGGTCAGTTTACCGGCCATGGCGGCGTCGAGCATCGTCTTTGCGGCCATGCCGAGCGGAATCCACGAATGAGTTTTCCAGCGGTTCTGTGCGCCCGCGCCCGCCAGGCAGGCAGTGATGGCATAACTCGTCACGCCCAGCAGAGCATCGGGTGTGGCCAGGTGCGAATAGGCCTCGGCGGAGCCATTCACCTTTTCGGCGTTGAACCGGGGCAGCGGCGGTTCGGGGATTTTCTTGAAGACTCCCATTTGATACAGGCCGATTCCGCCCATGACACCTGCCGAGAAGAGCGAAAGTCCGACGATGCTCCTGCGATTTTTCAAGAATTTACTAGCGCCTTCGCGGAGATCCGCGCTCAACTGCTCTGGGGTAAGATCGGTGAGAGTCATGATTTTCTCCAGGCCGCGCCGAGCGCCAGAGCCGTCAGCCCGCCTGCAATCGCCGCGACCGAACCGCGGTGCAGATCCATCCAACTTTGCAGACTGAAAGTGCTGGCGCGCTTACCGAAAATGCCATGAGCGGCATAGTCTCCAGCGGCTGGCTCGAATAAGTTATCGGGGCGATCGGCCGCCACCGGTTGGGAAGTTTCTTGCCCTTCGTAAGCATTTTCCGCGAGGTAGCGATCGGCGTAGCCGGGCACCAGTTCCTGACCGTAGATCGCCTTCACAGTGGGCCATCCCACGTAGACTTCACGGCGCCTGTGTTCAGCTGCCCAAACGATGGCGCGCGCCGCGACTTCCGGCTGAAATATGGGCGGCACCGGTTGCGGATGCCGCGGAAGACGCGTGCGGCACCAGCCGAACTGCGGAGTATTCATCGCCGGCAGGTGAACAACCGTGAGATGCACCCGGCTCCGGTCGTGAATCAGCTCGGAGCGAATCGAGTCGGTAAAGCCCACGATGGCGTGCTTGGCGCCGCAATAAGGCGACTGGAGCGGAATGGATCGATACGCGAGCGCCGATCCAACCTGAACGATGGTCCCGTGATTGCGCTCCTTCATCCGTTTCAACGCCGACAAGGTTCCGTAGACGCAGCCGAGATAAGTGACCTCCGTCGCTCGTTTGAACTCCTCGGGCTTGATTTCGATGAATGGGGCGAAGATGGTGGTCATCGCGTCGTTGACCCAAATGTCGATTGGCCCCAGCTCGTTCTCGACGCGCTCAGCCGCGGCTTCAACCGCTGCGTGATCCGCGACATCGGTTGGCAGAACCAAAGCCTTGCCGCCGCCTTCCTCGACCTCACGTCTGGCGGCCTCCAAGCGATCTTTCCCACGTGCAATCAGGCCAATATGGGCCTTCTGCCTGGTAAATTCGCGGACCACCGCGCGGCCGACACCCGCCGACGCGCCGGTGACCACGACTGTTAATGGTGTGTTCTTCGTTTTCATTGTGCCTTCACCTCAAAAGTTTTGCCTTCCCATTTCTGCGCCTGAGGCCAGAAAAAAGTGAACTTGATCTCGCATTGTTCTTCCGCCGCCGTGGGTATGTCGACGTACTCGGCGCCAATTGAAGTCGGGTGCGAGTCCGTGTCGTGCTGGGTTGCCCAGCCGTCCGCGGTCCAGCGCAAACGAAACGGCGATCCCATACACACCCGCAGCGTTCGGCCCTTCTGCATGTAGTTGGTTGGATGCTTCCACAGCCAGAACTCGACCGGTTCCGGAAGACTAACGCCCGTTTTATAGCGTTTCGCGACCTCTGGAATCTCATCGAACACCTTTTTATCGCGGCAGGAGCGCAGCAGGCGGACATATTCCGAATGGGCCCACAGCAATGGCGCCGCCGAACCCGTCGCTTTGCCGCAGTACATACCGTGCTCCGGCTTGTCCGGTTCATCCCAGATCTGCTCGTCGAGAAGGCCGTTAAAGCTTCCAAATTTCTCCATCGCGGCAAGAAAAGGACGGGGATCATGACCAGCGGCCAGCTCGTAATGGCCCCGCTCGCCGGTCAACAGAGGCCACGGGCGGCCTGTGCCCCAGTGAACATACGCGCTTCCATCCGGGCGCTGCCCGTAGCCGTCATGGTTGTAGCGGCGCCAGCTCGGGCCATAGGGAGTCTCGGCCTTAAGCAACGCGTCGATCACCGGGAGGGTCGCCAATACAACCGGGTCGTCCGCGGCTAGAATTCCGTACCGCACCAGTTGCAGGAAGCCCCCATCCACTATGTTCCGTGCCGGGTAGGATTCCGGCGCTCCCGGCTCCCGGCTGGTCAGTTTGAACTCAGCCGTGTTCACGGAACCTGGGGCCGGGACCTCGCCGGGCTTTGCTGGATTGAGTCGAATGTAATAGCGTCTTACGTCATCTAATAAGGACCCCTCCGTCGTGACCATCCAATCCTCCAGATGGAAGCGGAGGTAATCGGCATAGGATTCAAGAAACCGGGCCGTATCTTCTTGCTCGGCCTCTCGTACAAAAGCGGCGGCGCAAATGAATGCCGAGATCAGCGCGGCAAACGTAGAAGGGGAGTAGCCGCCATGCTCCTCCCAGCGCTCCTCTCCTGTTACAGGCCCCTGTTGCAGCAGAAAGCAAATGGCGCGTTTGACGATTGTCACCGGGTCGAAGTTTTCCAACTTCCGGACGTGCTTGAGGCGGCGCGCCAGGATTACCGGAAAGGCGACTTCATCCAACTGCATGTTGTCCCAGAAAGGCTTTCCGCTTACCCAGAAATTCTGCGGGAAGCTTCCATCCTCTCTCTGGTGAGTCGACAGGTAGATCAACGCGCGCAGGGGCAACTCGTAATTACCTGCCGCCAATAAGGCCATCGCGCTCTCGACCATGTCACGAGTCCAGACCAGGTGATAGCCGCCTTCGCCGTCCTTGTCGCCCCGCGCCTCGCCCCACGGGATCGCGAGCGATGCCACGAACGCGCCCTGGTACGAATTGTCTTCGTGAGTGATCAGAAGGTTATAGCTGACGGCGAAAAGACGCCCCTTATCGCCACTGGCGCCGGATAAATCTTCACGCGTGTGGGCAGCGCTCTTCCATTGGTCTATAAATGCGCGGCGTTGTTCCTTATAATCCACCCCGAGGCTCTGAAAGAGAACGGAAACAGCGCTCCCGAGGCTATCCCCAAAGGCCACGCCGATCGTGAACGTTCTGTCTCGTCGAAGGGCCAACTCACCCGTCAGGACAACGTTGCCGTCTTTGGCGTGGTCGAACTCGTAATCCATCCTTGAGTTAGTTTTCAGATCGGTGTAGCCGTCGCTCGATCCGGCATACCCGCAGGACAGCCGCGAGAATCCGCACGAGACATCCAAGGCGAGCCACAGCCCGCCTTTCTCCGCAACCAGCAATTCACGGCCACAGACCTCGACGACGTATGCGTTATTTCCCGCTCCCGATACTTGCAGGTGTGGTGCGCAGACTACGTAGGCGTTCAGCGATTCAAGGAAGCGTTCGGTGCCTTCCAGGGACGCATGCAGTAGCACGCACGGGCGCACGGAGTCGGAAATCACTTCTTCCACAAGCGAAAATCGGCCTTGCGGATCACGCTTGGTCATTCGGTACCCCTGAGACGGCTCCATGCGTTCGATTTCGCACGTAAGGTCGAGGCTCTCGTCCAGAAAGACATTTTGACCGTCCGCGAAAACCAGCCGGAGATCGCGTGTTTGCGGCCGATCCACTGTCGGGTGGTAAATCTCATTTAGAATTCCGCGTGACAGCGTGAACCAGGCTCGACTGGCCGGCGTATTTGCGGTTCCGACGCCATCTTTGTTGCCCCGCGTCCAGGTAGGTGCTGTTCCCGGCGCTCCAAAGGCGCCCTTGTCACCGCGAAAATTCGGCATTGCATCTCCTCTCAGTCATTCAGAACCAACTCTTCGGGCCGGCATTGAAATGGCGTGAGCACCTGCGCGGCGCCCTCGTGAAGCGCCAGCATGTCGCAATGCCGGATACCGCCATAGCTGTCGATGTAGACAGCCGGCTCGACGTTGAATACCATCCCTTGCTGCATTGCATCCGAGGATTTCGGGTGCAGCCGCGGCCGTGCGTTGCCGTCGATGGCCGAAAACCCTACACCATGCCCGGTCGAATGCTTGAACTGCTTTCCAAATCCATGGGCGCTCAAAACCGTCCTGGCTGCGTCATCGATGCTGGCGGCCTGCACTCCCGGAGCGATCGCTTGGAGCGCGGCCTCTCGCGCGGCGAATATAGCTTCGCGAATCGCTTTCGTCCGCGGGTCCGGTGGGCCGATCGAGTAGGTGCGCGTGATATCGGTCCAGTACCCGTCGGCGTAAGAATTACAGTGGATCAGAACCAGGTCTCCGGATGCGATCCGGCGTGTTCGCGAGCGTGCGTAGGCCGCGCTCGCAAGCGCCGAGTTCGGGCCGGACATGCAGGAAACAAATCCGTCCGCTCGTTCGACATCGGGAAAATCCGGGAGCGCGGTGCTGAGTGAGCCGCGAAACAGATCGGCCGCTTCCAGTTCCGTCACTCCGGGATGCAACCGGCTCGCTCCGTGTTGAAACGCGCGCTCTGCGAGGCGGCAGGCGGTACGGATACGATTATTCTCCTCCGGAGTTTTCAAGCTCCGGAGCTTCGCGAGCGCGTCATCGGCGCACTCGATAACTGCCGCGGGAAACGTCGCTTCAAGCAGCTGCTCGATTGCCCGCCCATAGAGGTGCGTGGCCGCGTAGGAGGCCGGTTCGGTGGTTTCGCCTTGCTCGATTCCCAAGCGCGCTCTATTGGAAAGCGCCTTGGCGCCACGCTGCAACGGCTCGCGTAACTGTTGGCCGGCCGTCGTGATCGCGTCCAAGGATCCGGGATGAAAAGGAATTATCTGGTCCGCCCAGCCGCGGTCCGCCAACTCCTCTTCATCCTCCGGAACGATCAGACAGATGCCCTCACCGCGGGAGGCGATCGCCATGCTGGTTCCGACTACGGGCCAGTAGCCGGTCAGCAGCAGTACGTTCATCGGCAACGAGCACACCAAGGCATCCCACCGATGCGCTTCTAAAGAGCTTTGAATGCACCGGATTCGCTCGTCGTCCCGGTTCAGGATGTCTTCCCTTTGTGGTGGTGAACGGCCATCCACGCGCCCAAACCCGCAAGGGCGGCCGCTCCAGCCAGCACGCTCACCGGGAGAGCCGGCGTAGCGTCGATTTGGGCGTAGTGCCGTTCGGGCAGGCCGCCGGTCGGACCTTGCGGCCCTTCGTGCAGCGCCATTTGCATCACTTGCGCCACATGTAGAGCCTGACGGTCGGTCTCTTGCAGAATTTGCTCGCGACAGCTAAAGCCGTCGGTAATGATGAGCGCATCCGGCGAGGCCTTCCGGACGGCGGGAAGCAGAACGCGTTCGCCGCACTTTATGCTCACGTCGTAATGATCCTTTTCGTACCCGAACGCCCCGGCCATGCCGCAACAACCCGAATCGAGCACGTTGCAATCCAAGCCCATCTTTTTGAGGAGACTTTCCTCCTTATCGAATTCCAGAACGCTCTTGTGGTGACAGTGTCCGTGCACTACTGCCTGGCGATGAAGCTGCGGCGGACGGTAATCGGGGGCCTTCTGCTCTAGAAATTCACTGAGCATGAACGTCTGACTTCTTAAGCGTTCGGCATCCTGATTACCGTGAATCAGATTGGTTAGTTCATCTCGAAAAACAGTGATACAACTCGGCTCCAGCCCAATCACCGGGAGGCCTTTTTGAATGGCGGGCCGCAACGCCTCCAGGATGTCGTGAAGCAGGCGTTCCGCCAGATTCAGCATGCCGTAGTCGTATAAAGGACGGCCGCAACACAGGTTTTTGCGGGGCACGCAGACTTGAAAGCCTGCGTCTTCCAGCACCTCGACCGCGGCTTGGGCCACTTTAGGCGTGAAGTGATTATTGAACGTGTCCGCCCACAGAATCACTTGTGGCTTGCCATGGTTGCGAACGCCCCGACGCGCAAACCAGCTCTTGAATGTCTCGGGCGCAAAAGGTGGAATGTGGCGTTTCTGCTCGTAGCCCACCGTAAATTTCATCAGATTGCTAAAGGGCGGTGTTTGACTGAAAAAATTAGCCAGGGCGGGCATGTGCGAAGCGGCGCGCGCCCACCAGAAAATCATCCCGGCGGCGTACGCATGAAGGGGCCGCAAGTGGCCGGCATGGTAGTGCGACAGAAACTCGGCCTTGTATGTTGCCATGTCGACGTTGACCGGACAATCGCCCTTGCATCCTTTGCACGACAAGCACAGATCGAGCGCTTCCTTAACGTGTTCGTCCCGCCACCCGTTCTTAAGCGGGTCGCCTTGCATCATTTCGAACAACAAGCGCGTGCGGCCGCGGGTGGAATGCATCTCCTCATGCGTGACCTGATAGCTGGGGCACATCGTTCCGCCACCTTCACGGCGGCACTTGCCCACTCCCACGCAGCGCAATGTTGCATTCGCAAAACTGAACTGGTCCGCCTCATAGTGGAAATGCGTTTTGGGCTGCGGAGGATCGTAGCTGGTTCCGAGCCGCAGATTCTGGGTGATCGTATAGGGCTTCACCACCTTGCCCGGATTCATCTTCCAATCGGGATCCCAGATCGATTTGAATTCCTGGAAAGCCTGGACCAGATCTTCACCGAACATCTTCGGAAGGAATTCGGCGCGAGATTGTCCATCGCCGTGTTCTCCAGAGAGCGATCCGCCGTAGTTGACCACCAGCGTGCTGGCCTCGTCCATGAAGGACCGGTACTGATCCAGACCTTTCGCCGTGAAGAGATCGAACGGAATGCGGCAGTGAATGCATCCCTGGCCGAAGTGCCCGTATAGCGCGGGATGAAACCCGTATTTCCCGAACAACTTGTCGAGATCGCGGAGATACGATCCAACCTTGTCCGGAGGCACCGCGGAATCCTCCCAGCCTGGCCAAGTATCTTTCTCGCCCGGAACAAAAGCGGTCGCCCCGAGGCTGGATTCGCGCACCTCCCAGATCTGATGCTCGTGCTCCTTGCTGTCGTAGAGCTTCATGGTGGGAGCGTTTTTCTTTTTCTTCAACTCCTCCATGAGCCCGTGCGCATGGCTGTCGGCCTCTTCCTTGGTCTTGCCGCCGAACTCGACGACCAGCCAGCCTTTTCCCTCCGGCATCAACGCGATGTCCTTCAGCTCGATACCTTTCTTTCTGTAGTAACCGAGCAGCCGGTCGTCAAGGCCTTCGCAAGCGAGCGGATTGTGGGCGACTACCTCCGGAATGTGATCGCCCGCCTGATACACGTCCGGATAGCCGAGCACCAGCAGGCTGCGAACCGGGGGGCTGTAGATCAGGTTTCCTTCAATCTCCAGAATCGTGACACAGGTGCTTTCGGTTCCTACTAATGCCCGCGCCACGTGGAAGCCGTGCTCGGGAAGCAGTTTGTCGAGCGGATAGCCCGAAACGAGGCGCGGTATCTTCGGAAATCGGGCGCGAATCCGGTCCGCGTACTTATC
>JBBSHP010000145.1:0-8456 GCA_038232555.1 Bryobacterales bacterium | reverse complement strand
TCCAGATGGCCGACTGAAAAGCATTCCCTAAGTTGTCGCTGCCCCGGTAGTTCGGCTCAAACACCACCCAGCCCTTCGCGGCCATCAACTGAGAACGCGATGAGAATGCGTCCTTCGAAGCCGACCGCGGTCCACCGTGCACGAACAGCACCAGCGGATACTTCTGCCCGGCCGTGAAGTCGGGCGGATACGTGACTACGCCATCCTGGGTGTAGTTGTCGGGACCCTTCCACTCGATCGATTCGGTCTTGCCAAGTTGCAGCGCCGCGACATCGTGATTGAAATCGGTCAGCCGCTGCACGGGTCCCGAGGGCGATGCGGCATAATAGACCTCCGAGGGATGCAGCGGTTCACTCCCGGCTAGCGCCAGTTGGCCGCGTGGCCCCACCGAAACGTCCACCCAGAAGGCGCCGGCCGCGACCACTTTCCCCAGTGGAATCCGCCGGGCTGCGCCACTCACCGGCTGGATCCACAGCCCTGTCGTGGTTCCATCGTTGCCGCCCACCAGCAGCGATTGACCGTCCGGCATCCAGATGGCCCGGACGATATTGCGGTCCAGAGCGCGCGTGAGACTGGTACCATCGCCGCCCTTCACGGATACCAGATGAATCTCATTCACGTTCCTGGTCTCCCCTCCGCGCGGAGACCAGTACGCGAGCTTCTGTCCGTCGGGAGAAAAGACGGGATAACCCTCATGGCGGGAACGCCCGGTAAGAGCGCGAATCGCTCCGCTATCTACATCCAGAATTTGTACCGCACTTTGATCGGCATCGCCTGAATAGGGACCGAACACCTTGACGAATGCAATGGATTTGCCGTCCGGGGACCACGCAATCGGAGAGGCTGGCGAACTCGGAGGATGGCTAATCGGCAGAGTCCAGGTTCCCGATGTCAGACGCCGCGCCTCTCCGCCGCTGGCAGGCACCAGCCACAGGTGAGTGGGCTGGGGCGCGGTGGTGACTAGAAAATCGTTGTTGCCGATTTCGAAGGCGTCGTTGTGGCGCTCCTCGCCGGTCTTCTTGGCGGGTTCGTCCGCGGCTGCGAAGGCCAGCGCTCCACCATCCGGGCGCCACGCGAACTGTTGCACCCCCGCCGCGATTTTGGTGGCTTGCACGGCATCTCCGCCGTCCATTGGAAGCACGAAGATTTGCGGCTTGCCGCCGGATGCCGCTAGAAAAGCGATGCGGTCGCCGGACGGGGACCAACGCGGAAAACTCAGATTTCGCCGGTCGTGAGTTAAGACGCGCTGCTTCTGTGTCGCGGTCTCAATCAAGACCAGTTCGGCATCGTAGCGGTTGTCTTCGTAGTTGGGGCGCGAGACCACGGCGACGATGCGAGTGCCATCGGGCGATATCTGCGGGTCGGCAACACGCACCAGCTTGCCGAGATGCTCGATTCCGAAACGCGCGGCGAAGCAGGGCAAACTAAGCAGGGCAACCAATCCGATGGTCACAATCGTGTTCATACATCCTCCGGGAAGAGCTATCAATATTGCGTTGTCAGCGAACAGCTACGGTCACAGTGGTCGGACTGGAGACTCCTCCCACGGTGAATACCAGGGGAACAGCCGGGCCGGGCTGTACGTCCTGGGGCACTTTAACGTTGAATTGCAGCAGCCCCGCGAGGAAGTTCGGCGCGCCGGCTCCAAACAAGATCTCCGCGTTCTGGCCACCGATGGTTACTTTCAGCGGAAGCTCCGTCCTGGGGAAATCTGCGAGATTGGTGAATTCGTTTAGACGGCCGTTGACGCCGGGAGGATTGGTCTGGCCTTCGCCGGTGGCGAAGAAGACGATGATCGATCCACGATCGGCGGGAGTGGCCGGACTATTCAACGATCTATCTTCGTTGAGCACCACGGCCTGTCCCGTTCCCCCGGAGATGGTGATGATGCCCGGCGCGACGTTAGTCACCGGAAGCACGGTGGGCCTGGACTTTACGCCGTTGTATTCGACCTGCACACGGGTAAATTGTTTGCCTTGGACTTCGTAAGGCACCGTCAGGCTGACTTGACCGTTGGCGGTATAAACCAGCGGAGCAGGGACGTTGTCGAACAGCACGCGCGTGCCGCCCAGGAGTGTGGCGATCCGGCGCTCTGGCGTTAACGCGGCTGTGACCAGTGCCGGCGGACCTACGTTGGTGGGATAGATGGTGATGATCTCACCGGGTGCGACAGGGCCTGGGCGGAAGCTGGCGCCATTCTGAACCGCAACGCGCGGGAGGTAGGGATCGGTGGCAGCGACGAACTCGATACGGGCGATGAAGTTATCAGTATCGCCCCCGGCGAAACGAGGCTGGAACGATCCCCCCGTGGTGGGGAAGTCGGTGGAAGATGTAAAGCCCGCCACGATGGGATTGCCCAACCGGTCGACGGCCACAGCCAACCCAATGTCCATCGTTCCGCTGCCGCCCAGATAACTCGAATACAGCAGTCCTCCGGCAGGATCGATCTGTGTGATGAAGCCGGTGGTGCTGTCGAGTTTACCGGGCGCTTTCTGAACGGAGTCTGCTAAAACGGGAAAATTTCTTGAACTAGTATTGCCAAAAATAATCAAGTTTCCATAGAGGTCCTGCGCGAGGGCATTAGCGAAATCAGCGCCGGCGCCGCCTAAGTAAGTGGCGTAGCGGATCTGGCCATCGGACGCGTTCAGGCGCACTAAGACCACGTCCAATCCGCCGCCGCCGAAGGTGGTTTGCACGGCACCCTGGGTCGGCGTGAATGAAGATCCCGATGAATTGGCGACAGCCCACACGTCTGCGCCATCGAGGATGAGATATCCGCCACCGCCCGCGGTTAGGTAGGTTGCGAACAGTACGCGGTTGGCAGCCGGGTCGATTTTGACCACGAAAGCACCGGCGCCGGGAAAAGGGGGACGGCTTCCGGTGGGGAAACCGGGCGCCCCTCCATCGCCGGCCAGGTAGACGATACCAGCGGAATCGACCGCAATCGAATTCGCGGTTTCGTCGGCGTTGGTACCGAGGTAAGTGAAGTAGTTTATCTGAGTGAGAGTGCTGTTCAGCCGGGCTACGAAGATGTCCTGGCCGCCCGCGGCGGTCGCTTGAATCGCCCCGGTCTGGCCCGCGAATCCGGTGGTGGTGCCGGTGACCCAGACATTGTTGTTGGAATCGAGAGTAAGTCCAAAGGCGGCGTTGATGGCATTCGGATTGGCCGCCGCTACAGGCCAGACTGCCACGGCCATGAGCACTCCCGACGGATTCAACTTCAAGACTCCGGTACCGGCCCCGGTTCCACCCACGGAGCTGCCCGGGGGTCGAGGGAAGTTTTTTGAAGTGGTGCCGAAGGCAACAAACAAATTGCCGTCGCCGTCAGCTTCGGCGTGATAAACAACGTCCTCTCCACTCCCCCCGAGGACCGTGGAGTAAAGAAGGGCGTTGGACGGACTGAACTTCGATATCACTATGTCAAGATCTCCTGAAAATGTTTGGGAAGCTGGTAAGCGGGGATAGTAGGAGAACTGGTGTAGGCCCCAAGATAATAATTTCCGGCGCTGTCGACAGTAACCGTTGACGAGGCATCGCCGCCGGATCCTCCGACATAGGTGGCGTACGAGATGCGAGGGTCGATTATCAACGGGCGGGTGGAGTCGTAGCGGCCGACTTCGAGACCGATGACATTCTGGCCTCGGCGGACATAGCGAGCATGGATGGAATGCCCGTCCTGGAACACATCGGGCAAGCGCTGCCGCAGCAAGCCTTGCGGAGTGCGAAAGGTGAGGTCTCCGTTGGGCTCAAGCTTGATCGAGTCGAAGCCGGTGTAGCGCAGCTCTATGATTTTTGGATCCGCTCCGGGCGCCAGGACGAGATCGAACTCCAGACCCTGCCTGGCATAGAACACGGCATCGACGCCGCGTTGCAGGTTACGGTAGCGAACCTTGTCAAAGGTGGGGACACCTTGTAGCCAGTTCTTTGGGTCGGCGCCTCTTGTGTAATTTCGTAGCGTGCCGGAGCGCGATTCACCGTCGACGGTGGTCGAGCCGCTGTTAGTTCCGCCGAATTCGAGACGTCCCTGGGTCTGTCCGAAATCGAAGACAGCCGCGTTGCGCTCAAGCAGCAGACGAAACGCGTGGGACTGCGCGATGAACAGGGCCTGGTGTGGCGCCTGGCCCAGGTTTGGCTCAAAGAGGATGGGCGAAGCGGGAATCTGTTGCTGCCTGCTTACCCCGGCCGGCAATGACAGACCCGCGCAAATGCAAAGCGCGAGTAACATACACGAATTTCGCATCCTCTTATCGTAGTACGTGAAGCTGGTCTATCGGGCTGCGTTGCGCACATGCTCCAGCGCGAGTTGGGCGGGGTCAGCGGCCGACCGGATCTCGTGCGCTGAAAGCGGCGGCGCAAAGCGGATGATGAAACGGTCCTGCTCCGAGATTGCGACGGGTTGGACGGGCAGGCCGAGTTTCGCAAGCTGATGCAGCAGGCGTCCCACGCCGGGCAGCGCGGGACTCCACTGGCCCGCTACTCCGGCGGTTCCTTCCGGGAACAGTGCGATGGGCCGGTCAATGGTGATGGCATCGCGCAAGAGACGGCGCAGCAAACGGGCTGTGGATCTGGGGTTTGTCCCGGCGAATGCAACCGGATAGCACGACAAAGCCTTTGCGACGCGCGGCAATAACCAATCGCCGGGAGATGGAATGCGCCACGGGCCAACTTTCCAGGGAGGCCAATTGGCGGTGACCACCCAGCGCATGGGTGGATCGTCCAGGCTATAGTGGCTGCGAATGGCCTGCGTGATGATGGACGCCGAGTGCGCGATCCAAAGGCCGGGGCGCTGGTAATGATTGGCCACCAGCACGAAGCGCGGATTCGACGGGAGGTTCTCGCAGCCCTCAATCCGCGGCGTGGGATGAATGCGCGAAACGATGTCCGAAGTAAATTGATGGACTGACATTTGCGTCCCGTGCCAGATGTGCGGGGTGAGCGAGAACACAACATCCCACGGAATCGGATAAGTCAGCTCAGACACGGCGGCCCTTCCAGAGGGCCTTTCGGCCGAACAGGCTGGTAGCCATAGCGTTGAGCGCGATCAGTTGGAAGACATAAATCGCGGCGGGCGCGAGCAGCGCGTCTACCGGGGAGCCGTACCAGGGCAGCAGCAGCAGACTCGGGACCATAGCGAACAACGCTGCTATCCAAGGATGGCCGTCTAGCAGGAGCAACACCAGCACGGGAATGTACGATGTCAAGAGAATCGACGCGCCTATTACCTGGGCGCCGCTCCCGGGGTTCACCGCGAGGAAGCGGAAGGAGTTCTTCTGGAATCCGCGCCAGATGGCTCCAAAGCTGTCGTACATGCGGACGCTGCCCAGGTGCTCGGCGCGCAACACGCGAGAGTTCATGCGATGGCGCTTCAGAATACGCGCGAGCGCCACGTCCTCGATGACGCTGCCCGCGACCGCTGCATGCGTTCCGATAAACTCGTATGCCTGACGCCGGAACAACAGGCACTGGCCGTTGGCAAGGGCCTCGCGCGACTTCGGGTTGTTTACCTGGCGGCTGTTTACGCCACAGAAGTAAAGCGCGAAGGCATAGGGCAAAAGCATACGCTCGGCCCAGGTGATACGTTCTTGTTTCAAGAACACGGATGCAGCCTGCAGCTTTTCGCTGCGCGCGTAATTGGTTAGAGAGTTCAGAAACGAGGGCTGATAGCGTGTATCGGCATCGGCAAAAAGTATCCAGTAGGAATCTGAGGCCTGGGCACCCGCCAGGCATGCGTTCGGCTTGCCCATGAGCCGGGGCTCCAGCGGGGGAGCCGGGATGACTACGGCACCGGCCTGGCGGGCCAGTTCTACCGTCCGGTCTCGCGAGCCGTCGTCTACGACGATGACGGGAGCGCCGGCAAAGCTGGATACCACGCCAGTGATATTGGCTTCCTCGTCGCGCGCGGGAATCACGACGGAGATGTCTTCTTCTTTAGGCAGAGGTTGTGCCGGCAGTTCGGGCAAATGGAGGTAATGGAACCTTGCCTTGAGCAGAAAGCCAACCATCCCCAGTGCTGCGGCGAGCGCGAACCATAAGCTCACGGACCGACACTCACGAACCGATGCTCCGGACGGTGGGTCCAGTCACTCCGCTCGGAAACAAGGGTCCGGGTGTCGACTCCTGCCAGCGGCCCGTGCGGTCGAGAGCGCGTGCTTCCACCTGCGCGGCGGAGTTGACGGGGAGCTTCGCCCACCAGCGAGTCCACGTGTAGGGCGAGAGCGGCTGATCGAGTGTAGCGGTCACCCACGGTCCGGCATCCGCGCGGACCTCGACACGCTCAATACCCCGGATACCAGCGAATGAAACGCCGCCAGCCTGTAACCCCGCAGGGCCCGGCAACACCCGATCGAAGTGCGAGGCGGTGTGCACCACCGGCTCCTTGGTGTAGCCGAGCTTGGGCCAGGTTCCAAAGAAGGGCCGGCTCACGAACGCGATCTCGGATATCCACTTCACGCTCTTGAAGCCATAATAGCGAGGCGCAATCAGGCGGATGGGGAAGCCGTGAGTGCGGTCCAGGGTCTTGCCGTTCATACCCAGTGCGAGCAGCAGTTCATCGGAAAAAGCGTAGTCGAGCGGGAAGCTGTCAGCGTGGCCGTCGGTTCCAAGGATGGCCGCTTCCACGATGTTGCTGGGGAGCTTGGCGCGATCGATTAGTCGCGACAGCGGAACCCCGCTCCATTGAGCAGTTCCCATTAAGTCGGATTTCAGAGTGTTGCTGATGCAGCGCAAGGTCGCGTAGCGCTCCATGCGCGGTAACGCCAGCAGCTCGGGATAGCTAAGCTGCCGGAGGGTGCGGCCGTCCGCCGTGATCTTGAGTTTCCAGGAGCGAGGGTCAATGACGGGGTCCACTGTGTTCTTGCTCATGCCATAAAACTCGGCGATGGGAGTTACGGACTTGCGGACCAACCCGGGCGCGAAGGTGTCGGCAGGAGGATGGAAGGGGGAAAGAGCAACCGGCTCCACTGCGCGGCGCGCCAATGCGGCGTTTCGAAAGTAACTCTCAAGAGCAACGGCCGCTACGCCCGCCACCATCAATTCCCGCCTGGCCAATGAGTGCGGGACGGGTTTGAGGGACAGAAACAGCACGCCTGTCCAAAACGAAAGCTGACCGAGCCACGAAGAGTAGCCGAAGGCGAAACCCAGGATACCGGCGCACATCAGCGGCCCGATCCACTTCCATTCCATGCTTAGCATGGCGGCAAATCCGAGCAGCGCGAGAGCTCCGGTCATTGCGAATGGCTTCGCCCACGGCCCTAGTGTCTGAAGGATTGTGACAGCGTAAGCGGACGGGGTCCGGGCCATGATCCACTCTGCGATGGTCTCGGTCCAGAGCGGGGATCCGAATAGATAGAAGGCTAAATAGTGTGGCAGCAATCCTGCCAGGGTTGCCAAAGGGACTTGCTTTAAATTTAGTGTGGACAAGCGGAGCGTGTCCTTAGGTAAAGGCAGAACGGACCACCGGAACAGCCATGGCCCTGGTCATGATCCAGTATTTGCGCAGCGGCGACACGCAGGCACGCCGCTCGAAGACATCGTAGCCGGAGGATTCGATGCGATCCAGAATACCGCGATATACGTCGGCCGCCACTTTAACCGCAAAGCGGCCGTCGGAACACAGCAAAGCAATTCCGGGCATTGCGGCATCGTAGAATTCTCTG
This sequence comes from Bryobacterales bacterium, assembly GCA_038232555.1. Taxonomy (GTDB): domain Bacteria; phylum Acidobacteriota; class Terriglobia; order Bryobacterales; family Bryobacteraceae; genus JBBSHP01. The sequence goes on along the minus strand of JBBSHP010000145.1, from coordinate 801 downwards.
GCGCGGTTAAGCTGAAAATTCATCAGAGCGCCGAAGGCGGCGTTTCGAACCCGCGCGCGCAGATCTTCTTCGCTGTATCCGAATCGCAGCATTTCGTCGGATGGCAAGTAAATGCGTCCGCGCCCGAGGTCCTCACCGATGTCGCGCAGGATATTGGTGAGTTGCATAGCGACACCGAGGTCCGCCGCATACCGTAGGGCATCGCCCTGGAATCCGATCACGTGCGACATCATCAGCCCGACTACGGAGGCCACGCGGTAGCAGAAAACCCGGAGGTCCGCAAAGCTGCCGTAGCGGCGGCCTTCCAGGTCCATGCGCATGCCCTCAATTAACTCAAGCGCATATTCCTGCGGGATCGAGTGCCGCTGCATCGCATCCAGAAAGACGATCAGTACGGGATGCTGGACCGGACCTCCGCGAAACGCGCATTCCAGCTGGCGCGCCCATTGCTCCAACTCGGCGCGCCCGTACTCAATCGAAGAACACTCATCGACGGTGTCATCGGTATGCCGGCAGAACCAGTACACGGCATGCGCCGCGCGGGACAGTTCCTTCGGGAAGAAGCGACTCGCGAAGTAGAAGCTCTTCGATCCGCGGGCCGTCGCCTGGGCCGCCTCGCGATATAGATTGTCCAAGCCTAATTCAGGTGATCGCAAATCAGCTTCTCCGCAATCTTAGCTGACGACAAGACGCCCGGCACGCCTGCCCCGGGATGAGTCCCAGCACCGACAAAGAACAGATTGCTTACATCCTCAGACTGATTGTGGGGACGGAACCAAGCTGACTGCCGGAAGATCGGCT
>JBBSHP010000144.1:0-8495 GCA_038232555.1 Bryobacterales bacterium | reverse complement strand
GAGTTCGATCCAGGCAGGAGTTAAAGGACCGCATCCTGCAAGGAGTTGCCGAAATCAATGAGGAACCGGTCGTTCATCGCTGGAAAGCCTTCGCTGCGTCTGAAGATATGATGGATACCATTTAATGAAACGTTGTACTAGCGACGGCCTTACGGCGCGGGATGACAACGATAGAATGCAAGGGAATTCGCCGGACCTCAATGCGCGCTGCCGAACCTATCCCCCAGAGCGCCATATCGGCCTGGCGTTTCGGTGTAATCTCAGCTTGTGAGCAAAGCTGAAGCTTTCGAGCTGCTGTCGATAGGCGGACACGAGGTTCGCGTCACGCATCCCGCGAAGCTGTATTTCTCGAAGCAGACCAAGGTTTCGAAGCTCGATTTGGTGTCCTATTACCTGTCGGTGGCCGGGGGCGCACTGGCCGGAATCCAGGACCGTCCCATTGTGCTCAAGCGCTTCGTGAACGGCGCCGAGGGCGAGGCGTTTTATCAGAAGCGTGCACCCACCGAGCGGCCCCCGTGGCTGCGAACCGTAACGCTGTCATTCCCGTCGGGCCGCACGGCCGAAGAGGTGGTGGTGGATAATGCGGCGGGTCTGGCCTGGATTGTCAATTTAGGCTGCATCGAGTTGCACCCCCATCCCGTACGCTCGGACGATCTCGACCATCCGGACGAACTCCGGGTGGATCTTGACCCAGGCCCGGGCGTGAAATGGGAGGATGTGCGCGTTGTCGCTCTGGAAGTGAAGGCGCTTCTGGATGAGATGGGGCTGCGCGGCTGGCCCAAAACCAGCGGCTCCCGGGGGATGCACGTGAATGTGCGTATCCAGCCACGCTGGACCTTTGACGAAGTGCGGCGGGCAGCAGTCGCGCTGTCGCGTGCGGTGGAACGGCGCGTGCCGGCCTTGGCCAGTTCGAAATGGTGGAAAGAGGAACGTCACGGCGTGTTCCTCGACTACAACCAGAATGCCAAGGATCGGACCACCTGCTCTGCCTATTCCGTACGCCCGCTGCCGGATGCCCGGGTGTCCGCGCCGCTGCACTGGCATGAGGTCGCGGATTCTGAACCAGCCGACTTCACCATCCTCAGCATGCCGGCCCGCTTCAAGGAACTGGGCGATCCCCACGCTGCGATGGACTCCTCGCCGGGATCGCTGGAACAACTGCTGGAACTAGCAGACAAAGACGAGGCCGGGGGTCTCGCGGACGCGCCGTGGCCACCACACTTTCGCAAGACGAAGGGCGAAGCGCCAAGGGTAATGCCTTCGCGCGCCAAGTCGGCCGGGCGGAAGACCACGCCGAATACGACGCCGAATACGACGCCGAAGCCGCCACGCACCCGGATGCCGCTGCTGGTGGTGGCGAATTCGCCCGATCGAAACGCCGCGCTGGCAGGTCTGGACCGGTGGAAAAGCAATTATCCCGAAGTATCCGGACTGCTTGCCATAGATGACATCCTGGTGGACTCGATGCGAGGGAGGTCATCCACCTGGACCCGCATCCGAGTGAATCTGCGCCATGTGCCCGAAGCCCTGCGGCCGCCGCAGAAAACGCCCGACCCCGATGACGATCCGACTCGCGAATGGCGTGAACGTGCGAAGCGTCCTGCGAAGAAGGCCGAGTAACGCCATTTATTGCCCGCCGGCGAAAATCGCTGCTAGTTCGTGAGGGGGAACCACTTCCAATTGAGCATAGGTGCAGTCGCGCGGGCCTTTGTCCATGCGCCATCTGCGGAACTGCGCCATGTGCCGGAAGCGGGTGGCCTGCATGTGTTCATATGCGACTTCGACAACCAACTCGGGCCTGAGCGGCTCCCAGGAGAGATCCTTGCCTTGGCTCCAGCGGCTCTGTCCACCCGGCATGCGATGTTCGGTTTCACCGATGTCCGGTGCATGCTCCGCCCATCCTTTCCAGGGGTGATTGACCAGCCCATCTTTGCGATAGGGGGCCAGGAATTCTGTGAGCTCGCGGCGCTTCTGGTCCGAAAAGCTCGCGCAGACGCCGACGTGCTGCAACGAACCTGAGTCGTCGAACAGTCCGAGCAAAAGCGAGCCGACGAGTGTGCGGTCGCCTTTTTTGTACCAGCGGAATCCCGCCACGACGCAGTCGCAATCGCGCTCGTGTTTGATCTTCAGCATCGCACGCTTGTCCGATTCGTAGATCCCCGAAATCGGCTTGGCAATGACGCCGTCCAGACCGGCGCCCTCGAAGCGGCGAAACCAGTCCGAGGCGAGGTTCGCGTCGCGAGTTGCCGGCGTCAGATGGATGGGCGGCACTGCCGCTGCGAGCAGCTTTTCCAAATCGTGGCGCCGCTGTTCGAACGATTGACTGCGGAGATCGCGATGGCCTTCAGAGAGCAGGTCGAATAGCACGATGGATGCCGGTATTTGTTGGGACAGAAGCTTCACTCGGGATGCCGCTGGATGAAGGCGAAGTTGGAGCGCCTCGAAGTCCAGCCCGCCATTCCGGGCGATGACGATTTCGCCGTCGAGCACGCAGCGGTCAGGTAACTGCGAAAGTAAAGGTGGAAGCAATTCGGGAAAGTAGCGGTTTAGGGGCTTGGCGTCGCGGCTCTGGATCTGAATCTCAGCGCGGTCGCGAAAGATCAAGGCGCGAAATCCATCCCACTTCGGTTCGAAAATCCACGTTTCACCGGTGGGCAGATGGTCAACACGCTTGGCGAGCATCGGCAGGATCGGCGGATTGACGGGAAGGTCCACACCTTCCGTTATACCGCGCGGAAGCGCACTACAAGCTCGGAACGCCCTGGCACAAATGCCGGGCGGGCAGCGATCCGCAAACAGCCGCGTTCGAAGCCGGATTGCGGACCAAGCCCGATCCAGGTATGCGGCAACTCTTGGAGCAGGTAGGCGCTGCCAGGGCAAGCGATAGCATCGCCAGTCGGCGCACGCTTGTCGAAGGTCGATAATCTAATGATCCGCTCTATTGTTCTTGCTATTCGCGGGAAATGTGGGTCGGTTAAATCGTGTAGGGTCCGCTGCGGACCTGGGCCTTATAGCCCTTCGAAGCGTCATCGATAGTGAGCACCCAGTCGCTGCCGAAGCCTTCGGAGGGCGCGATGAAATCGTGGGTGCCCTTGTTTTCGAATTCGCCGGCGTCAGAGGCGTCGCCGGTGCGGGGGTTAAACCACCGGCACCTGACGCGATCGCCGGAAATCTTGCCGAAGTTGACGGTAAATGGCCGGCCTTGCGCGTCGTAAATGAAGGCGTAACCATCGCCGCGGGTAGCTGCGATGTGATGGGCGCCCTGCAGTTCGTCGGAAACCAAAGATTGATCGGGGACACGCGAGAGCACCGGCCGCGATTCAATCAGTTCGCGCACATAACGCATTTCATTTGCGCCGGGGCGATGGACAGCTTCATACCAATACATCAGCGGCCCGTTGATGGGCTTGCGGCCGGCAGCGTACATTTGCCAGACCGCGTGGTTGCCGTAGGTATGCCCTATCGAACCCGAGAACAAATCCCAATACGCCCGTTGGCGCACATGAGCATCCAGACTGTACCCGTTCAGCTTCGACTGGAACGCCAAGGGATGATCTTCGTACAACGGTTCGGCGTCGATGACGGGCTTCGGTGGGTTCAAGGCATAGTCCGCGGCGATTTTCTTCCACGGCTGCACGGTGTCTGCCAGTCCATGCCCGGTCTGCTGCATGTTCACATCGAGCCACGGATCGTTGTGGAACCAGGTGGACGACGTGGCGCCGCCGTTGGGATGAAAGCCCATGAGCACGGCATCGTAATCCTCTTTGCCCGAGACACCGATGGCGATTCCTTTCGCCATGGCGCGCCAGATGTCCTCGACGCCCGTCGCGGTGCGGTCGCCGCCCAGTATCCAGATGACACCCTTCTTGCCGAAACGTTTGCCCAAAAACTGACCATAGGTTTGAGCATTAGCGGGAGTGAAAATCGATTCGTCCTTGCGCGGATTTTTCACGACCCAGCTGGCCCAGCTCGGCAACAGACCCACATAGATGCCGTTCCGATTGGCTTCGTCGATGATGTATTCGACATGGTCCCAATAGTCGTACTCAGCGGGCTTGTCCGGATTCGCGCCGGGCGTGATAGCTGGCTTGCTGGGGTCTTTGTCGATCAGCGGCAGTTTGCCGTAGGGGTTGGGATCAACCAACCCTTCTTCTTCGGCCAGCGCGACTGCCTGCACCACCGTGAAATCTTGCTGAGCCCGCGTGTGTAGATATTCAGCAGCTTCTTTTCGATTCAGGCGGTGCAGCAGTTCCCAGGCTGTGTCCGCCAGATAGAAGAACGGCTGGCCGTCTTCTTTGACGATGAACCTGTGATCGGCGCTGACTTTGAGTTTCGCTAACGATCTATGGGCTGGTGCCGCCAGACAAAATAAAGGAAATGCCAAAATGGCTGCGATTAGCGCCTGGCGAATGGATCCGATCGTATTCATAGCGAAGATCCAAATTACTACAAGAGAGGACCATGTACGGGAGAGGCAGGCTCATAATGCTAATTTCGTGAAGAAGATTGGTAATTTCGGCAGAATCATCCGGCTCGGTGTCAGCGGATCAAACAGCAATTGTCCGACGTAGACGCTAATGAATCCTGGAGGGAGCTCTTCGCCGATACTTGCGCGGCACCGATGAGCGTGCCTGCAGTCCCCGTGTTTGGCGTGGAGCCCGGCTTGCTACAAGTTGTTGGAGTGTGGTGCGCCCGGAGTGATTCGAACACCCGACCTTCTGGTTCGTAGCCAGACGCTCTATCCAACTGAGCTACGGGCGCAATAAAAGCATTATAGCTCAGGCTCGCGAGACTCACGACAGCGTTATGATAGGAGCCATGGACGAAGTCGTGTACCGTTCTCACGTGAGAGTCGAGCGCCAGGGTGGCCCGATGCGCCTCGCTTACCTGCCTGGAGAGGCAGAGCCCGTCACCTTTGGGGTGCATGGCGCCATTGCCGCGCATTACAAAGTTCCACCCGATGCTTTCCCGGCGCACGCCACCACACTCGATTACGTTGTGGCCAGCACCGCTGGTTGAATGATGGGCACCTTTGGCGGCGCGCTGGAAGCGCGCAAAATTCCCGCGGCCGGCGACAGGCTGGTTGCTGAGACTATCGGTGAAATTGAACTTGAAGACAACGTGCTGGTGATTCGGCGCATTCACATCCGCATGCTGCTGAAAGCGGACCCGGCCCAACGCGAAACGGCCGAGCGGGTGCATGGAATGTTCGCCGACCATTGCCCGGTATACCGATCGATTCGGAGCGCCATCGCGATCACGTCGGAGCTGGTCTTTCAGCCGCTCAGCGCTGGCTGAGTCCGCCATCCACGGCCAGCACCTGGGCGGTGATGAAGTTGGTGGCATTCAGAAAGTACAAGACTGCATCGGCAATCTCTTCCGCTGTGCCGGCCCGTCTGGCTGGAGTCGCCTGCACCATCGCTTGGGCGCGCACATCCAGATCCCCGAAAGGGATCACTCCCGGTGCGACCGTGTTTACGGTGATGGACGGGGCGAAGGCTTTGGCCAGCGCCCGGGTCAACATGATCACGCCGGCCTTGGATGCGCAGTAGTGGGCATGCTCCGCCCAGGGCCTTAGGCCGCCCAGCGAACTCAGATTCACGATTCGGCCACCACCCGTTTTGTTCATGAGCAAAGCCGCTTGCTGGCAGCAGAAGAAGGTGGCCTTCAAGTTGACGCTGTGGATGTAATCCCAATCCTGCTCGGTAATGTCCAAGGGGTTGAAGCGGGTGAAGCGCGCGGCGTTGTTCACCAGCCCGTAAAGAGGGCCGAGGCGCTGCTCCACGTCCTGAAACATGCGCCGGATCTCCGGGACGCTTTCGAGGTTGGCGCGGAAAAGCTCGGCCGAGCCGCACTCCTGCGCGGTCCTGCGGGCGTCTTGCTCCGAAGAGTTGTAGTGGATCGCGACCCGGTATCCCGAAGCGGCCAGGCGTAAGGCGATTGCGCGTCCAATCCTCTTGGCAGCGCCCGTTACCAAAACGGTTTTCATTTCGGTTGGTGCGCCGTCCCCAGTGGGTTCCATATTGGACATGGTAGCCCGCTGTTTGTTGCATCCATTCATCTGGATGGTTGGCACGCCGGCTGCCTCTATCAGTTCGAATGACAACAAACGATAAACTTTGCTGTGCCGATGACGAGACCGCGGAGTTGTACGCAATGAACCGGCTGGACCCGATGGCTGTGGAGGCGTTTGAGGAGCACCTGTTGATCTGCTCCCCGTGTATCGATCGCGTGATGAATACCGAGGAATATATCCAGTTGTTCCGCGCCGCTGTCTGACGGGGCGAAGCGGGCCGAAACTGCCTCGCGGTGTCGCGCCTCTCACCGTAGGATTGAATCATGCCTTATTTGCCAATCGAGGACTACGGAGTAGTTGGAAACATGCGGACGGTTGCTCTGATCGGAAAGACGGGCAGCCTGGACTGGTTGTGCTATCCGAATTTCGACTCCCCCAGCGTATTCGGCGCGATCCTGGACCAGCACAAGGGCGGATCGTTCCGTCTCTTCCCCACCACCGAAGAAGTCACGCGTAAGCAGCACTACTGGCCCGATACGAACGTCCTGATCACACGCTTTTTATCCGCGGATGGTGTGGGCGAAATCACGGACTACATGCCCATCGGAGCGCCCCGCGAGGATCACGGGTATCACGGCCTGGTGCGGCATCTCAAAGTGGTGCGAGGGTCCATGCAGTTCCGGATGGAGTGCTATCCCGCATTCAACTATGGGCGCGATACCCACACCATTGAAATCGTAGAAGGAGGAGCCCGGCTGTGCTCGGCGAATCTCCGGCTCGCCTTGGCGAGTACGGTGCCGCTGCAAACCGAGGTATACCGGGAACGGACCGGTGCGGTGGCCGAATTCACTCTCCATGAGCAGCAGACGGCCAGTTTCGAGCTGCATAGCCTGAATCAGCATGACAGCAAGATCGGCCTGTCAGAAGGGGAGAGCAACCGGCTATTCAAGGAGACGGTGGAGTATTGGAGGCGCTGGATCGCGCGCTGTACTTACAAGGGCCGCTGGCGCGAGATGGTGCACCGTTCGGCGCTGGTGCTGAAGTTATTAACCTTCCAACCGACCGGCGCCATTGTGGCCGCCCCCACCTGCAGCCTGCCCGAAAGCATGGGCGGATCGCGGAACTGGGACTATCGCTACACCTGGATCCGGGATGCCGCCTTCACGCTGTACGCTTTCATGCGGATCGGGTTTACGGAAGAGGCCGCGGCCTTCATGCAGTTTCTGGATGAACGCTGCCATGAGATGGAGCCGGATGGATCGCTGCAGGTGATGTATGGGATCGACGGCCGCCACGATCTTCAGGAGGATGAACTGTCGCATCTGGAGGGCTACCGCGGGTCGACTCCCGTCAGAATCGGTAACGCCGCATCATCGCAACTCCAGCTGGATATTTACGGGGAATTGATGGATTCCGTCTATCTGTTCAATAAGCACGGCACTCCGATCTCGTATGAACTGTGGACCTATCTGCGGCGGCTGACCAACTGGGTCTGCGATCACTGGCAGGAGAAGGACGAGGCGATCTGGGAGGTCCGGGGCGGGCGGCGGCACTTCGTATATTCGAAAGTGATGTGTTGGGTGGCGATTGATCGAGCGATCCGACTGGCTACCAAGCGGTCTTTTCCCGCAGACTGGGGCCGCTGGTTCCGGGCGCGGGATCAGATCTATGAAGACATCATGACCAACGGGTGGACCGAGGAACTGGGAGCGTTTGTGCAGTTCTATGGGAGCGACTCATTGGATGCGTCCACGCTGGTGATGCCGCTAGTATTTTTCCTCTCGCCCACCGACCCGCGCATGATCAAGACGCTCGCAGCCATCGACAAGGCTCCGAGTGAAGGCGGCCTGGTCTCGGACGGCTTGGTGTACCGCTACGATGTCGCGAAGACGCCGGATGGGCTGAAAGGAACCGAGGGCACATTCAACATCTGTTCCTTCTGGCTGGTGGAGGCTTTGACGAGAGCAGGCGCGGGGGACCGGGACAAGATCTACGAAGCCCGCCTTTTGTTTGAGCAGATGCTGGGGTACGCGAACCATCTGGGATTGTTTGCGGAACAGATCGGATCGCGCGGTGAAGCGCTGGGGAACTTCCCGCAAGCCTTTACACACCTGGCGCTGATCAGTGCTGCCGTCAACCTGGATAAAGCCCTGTCGGGCGATGTGTTCGGTCACCAGGACTGAGCGAAGTAGGGCTGGGTGCGGGCCTACTCGACCATGATAGGTCCTGTGAGAATTCAGAGGAGTCCGGAGTTCCAGCTTCCTAAAGTGCTGCCGCGCCCGGTAGATCCTCCTGCTGCGGCACCGACCAACGAGCGAGAAAGCGACTCCTGGACCGTTCATCTGGCTGAGGCAGCCGATGCGGTGTATGGCCCCTTGCCATGGGCCAAGGTGTGGCTGGAAGCGCAGGGCTGCTCGCAGGTAACGCCGTTCGAGCATCGGTTTTTCACCCAAGCTGTCGGATATGTCAAGGAGGGGCG
>JBBSHP010000143.1:0-8520 GCA_038232555.1 Bryobacterales bacterium | reverse complement strand
GTTCTCAAACTAGCGGCACAATGCAAACTGCCAAAGCGCCGGAAGCGGCGGTCCTATCCGCGCGCGGCGTGGCGGCACCAGACAGGGTTTCCCTTCAGGAAAGATGGGACAAAGTAAGTGGCATTGGGCATTCCTGCCTGCTACTGCCTCTGAGCCGGCGTCTCCCAATCCCAAACCAACCCGCGCGCGTAAGCAAGAGATCCCCCACGACCCCGAGCTCCCAACCAAAAGCCATTCCCCGTGAATTTGAGGCAATCCAATGGCTTAAATTCCCGGCCCAATCCGGGATAGTTATTCCACTTCGCGTGGCGCGTTGTAGCCAGCCTTGGCGATCACCTGGTACTTCATCGGCTTACCCTTTTCATCCGTAACGCGCAACGGCTCGCCCTGCGGATTTACCAGCTCGACCTTGATCTTTCGGAACTTTCCATCGCGCGTCTGATTGGTTGGATGATAGGTCAGCGAATACTGATTACGCAGGGAATCGGAAATCGACTTGTAGATGGATGGGTACTCGCCCAGGAAGCGCGGGAAGAACGATTGGCCGCCCGTCTCCTTCGCGAACGTGCGCATCTGATTGTCAGCTTGCAAGAAGTCCAGACGCGCAATCGGCCCCATGTAGGAGTCCGCCATCAAGCGCATGGCTTGCAGCAGGCTGATCGCATAGATAGGCACCGCGGCTTGCTGAACCGCTTTCCGGGTCTTATCAAACGTCAGCTTACTGAAGGTGTCGCGGCCCGAAGCGATTAGCACGATGGCCTTTCTTCCTTCGATACTGCTCATGCGGTCGGCCGTATCCACCAGGGCGTCGTACAAGTTCGCTTCAGAAAAGGCCGCGATCCGCAGGCGCTGCATGGCTTCCTGAGTCTTCGATCGATCTGTTGTGAAATCCGATAGAATCTCGGGCCGCATGTCATAGGCGACCACCGCGACATAATCCTCCGGTTTCAGCGTCTCGACAAATCCGTACGCCGCGACCAGCGTCTCATACCAGCCTTGCGACCAATACTGCTGGAACAGGTTGCTGAACTCCACCACCATGGCGACCGTCATGGGAGCTTCATTCCCGGTGTTGAACGTAGCGATCTTCTGCGGGACATCATCTTCCAGCACGCGGAAATTGCCGGCCGGAATTTTCGGAATGAACCGGCCTTTGTTGTCCATCACGGAGACGTCCAACTGCACGGTATTCACGTCGGCCTTGAAGGTGGGCAACCCCATCGGGACGTCATGATCCTTCTTGGAAAACTTGGAAGGGATCTTGGGCTCTTCCGCCTCAGTCGGCGCGTCCTTCTTGCGCGGCTTTGCAACTGTCTCCGACGAAGAAGAAGCGGGACCCTGCTGTGCAAGCACTCGATGGGCCAGGACGCCTAACTGGCTGGCCAGCAGGCAGACTCCCGCGACGGCGGCTGGGACTTTGAGAGATTTCATAGGCTACTTGAGGGAACTATAACAAAACGACAGACGTGTCTGGAACACGGCCCGTTTCAGACGCGTCTGTCCATTCTGCCGTGTTCCGTGCTAAAAGGCCTGCCGCGTGCTAAAGGTAAAGGCATGGCGCGAACTCTCTTTGAGGCCACTTCGCAATGTATCGCGGTTTCAGCGATCTTGTTGGCTGCGGCTACTTCCGCGCTGCCCGCGGAAGCCGACGCCATAGCTATCTCGCGGAACATCCAGGCTCGCCATCTCCCCTTTGGCACGGTCCTCGATCCGCTCTTCGCATCCTCCACCAGCAACCAGATTGTGACTTACTCACGATGCGGCGATTCCGCTCTTTGGACCGGCTATTTTCTGGCGGCGGAGGCGTTTCGCTACAAGGCCACTGGTTCCGCGGAAGCGCTCGCCAATGTGAAGCAGGCCGTGGCCGGGATCAAAACGCTTTCCGACATAACCGGCACCAACGTCCTGGCCCGGTGCGTGGTGCCGCTCAGTTCGCCCTACGGCGACTCGATCCGCATGGAGGAGCAGCACAACGGCATTTACGTCAATAACTCCGCGCAGGAATTCTGGGTGGGTCACACCTCGCGCGATCAATACGCGGGCGTATTCTTCGGTCTCGCCATCGCCTTCGACATGGTGGACGATGCCGGGGTTCGCTCATCGATCAAAGATGAAGTAACGCTGCTGCTCGACTACCTGCGAGGGCACGGCTGGAGCGTATTCATGCCGAATGAGCTGCTTCCCTCCACCACGTTCCTGGGCCGCGCCGACCAACAATTGAGCTTCCTGCAGGTGGGCCGACATGTCAATCCGGATCGTTATTCCACCTCTGGTTACGATTTCGACAAAGCCAGTCTTGCCCCCCAGGTGATTCTTCCGATCCGATTGGAAGTAACGACTGATAGTTCTTACTTCAAGTTCAATCTCGATACCATCAATCTTTTCAACCTGGTGCGTTTGGAGGGCAGCGGCACGTACAAAGACGTTTACCAGGCTGCCTATGACGTTCTAAGAAACCACACCAGCGATCAGAAGAACGCGTTCTTCAACATGATCGACCGCTCACTGAATGGTCCCGACGCGGTGCGCGACGGGGAGACAGTCATGCTGCTGGACGAGTGGCTCCAACGGCCTCGGCGCGATCCGTTTGTCGATTTGCGAGGAAAGCTCCCCTCCTGTAACGATCCGAACCAGGCCTGCACTCCGGTGCCGGTGGCCTTGCGTCCCACCACGGATTTCATCTGGCAGAGAAATCCTTACAACCTGTCCGGGGGCGGCATGGGCACTATTGAGGGCGCCGGGCTCGACTACTCTCTGCCTTATTGGATGGCGCGCTTTTACGGAGTGATCAAGACCGGCGGCGCTGCTTCCGCGGCCTCGGGAAGCGCGGTACTCTCGGCCGAGTCGATTGCGTCCTATTATGGTTACAATCTCGCAAGCACCACAATTTCGGCTGCCACTCTACCGCTGCCCATGACACTCGGGGCGGTGAGCTTGCAGGTTAAGGACAGCACCGGCGTGGTCCGCCTCGCCCCTCTTTTCTATGTCTCTCCTACCCAGATCAACTTTGAGGTTCCTCCCGGCACGGCTACCGGACCGGTCACGCTGACGGTGGTCAACGCCAGCGGGGCCACGGTCGACACCATTACGGCGTCAGTGAGCACGCTTGCGCCGGCTTTGTTCACCGCGGATGCAAGCGGAAAGGGAGTGGCGGCGGCACTCGCGATCCGCCTCGTTCTGGCTGGAGGGCAGCAGTCCAGCTCCCCAATTTTCCAATGCGCGAATGGGATCTGCTCGTCGGTTCCGATCAATCTCGGCGTGGACACGCCCACCTATCTGAGTCTGTACGGCACCGGCATCCGGAATCGCTCAGCCGTCGAGAAAGTGGCGGTCACGGTTCGCGGCATCAGTGTGCCGGTGCAGGCGGCTCAATCCCAGGGCAGCTTCGTCGGACTCGATCAGGTCAACGTTCTCTTGCCTTTGTCCCTGCGCGGCAGCGGCGAGTCGGACTTGGTGCTAACAGTGGATGGCGTGGCGGCCAACACGGTGCGCGTGAACATCCTGTAGCACACGCTTCAGCGATTTTGCGTCAGAAACACGGCTTGAGCAAGAGCGCGGAAGGTCCGGAACCCATAGGATTTTCTCATAGTGACTTTGGCTTTGTTGTTCAGACCCTCGACAACGCCGCTGGAGAGCAGCTTTTGAGCCCGGAAATAGTTGAGGATGAGCTCGCGATGCTGACGCAATGAGCGGGCAATCTTCTTCATGGGATCGATGCGGGACCGCATGACCTGGCGGCACCATTCATCGAGGAACTTCCCGGCCCACACTGGGGAGTTGTAATCCCAAAGCTGCTGAAAGGCTACCTTAAGAAGGTAAGCGCGGACGGTCTTCAGATTGTAGCGGAGCAGATCGCGCAGCCGGAAGCGCTGTTCGGTCTTCAAATTCTCTTCCCGCTTCAGCAGCAGCCAGCGCGACTTCTTCAGCACGGGAGCAAGACCTTTCTAGGGACATGCGGCGCGATACGCCGGCGCGGACTTCATCCAACGCCTTGTTCATTTTGGCTACGATGTGGAACCGGTCGAGGATATGCAGAGCCTCGGAGCATTTTTCGCGGATGACCTTCAGGTACGGCTCCCACATATCGGAGCAGATAAAGACGATTCTTGAGGCGATATCGTCGATGCCAAGTGGGAGAAGGGCAAGATCACCATTACGCCCAAATCCATTGTTGGCCGCATTCCTCAGGCCTTGAAAGCCGTTCGAGCCGAGGCCAAGCGTAAAGGACTTAATAAGATCACGATGGCGAGATCGATGCCGAATTGGCCGCTGTTCGGGTCGATCAGCGACGGAAGGTTTGCCTGGGCGCTTCTCTTCGCAATGTGATTCCGAACCGTCGAAATGCGGCGTTGTGGAGTAGACTGTAGACTGTTGTGGTTGTCAGGCGACCCTTGATCTGGTCGGGTGAGACGGCGACAGTAGTGAGTGGTTTTGGTGTCTGCGGATCATTGCAGAGGCTGAGGCTACGAGCCCCGGCGCGGTTAGGAATTTCAGGACCTAGCGGTCTAAGGGATTTAGATGGAACTCCCATTAGCTGCGTACTCGCTGGTGAACAGGCTCAACGTCACCAAGACCAAAGGCGTGTTTGCGGATCGTTTCAGCGCCGTGTCGGTGTTCGAGGTGACGTGCCTGCGAACCCGATTCGCGGCCTTTGTGTACATGTGCAAGCTGAATCTGGATCTGGACGGCGCCCCGACCACCTACGGGTACGACAACCCCGCGAAGGGTTCAGCGCAGAAGAATCTGGACCCGCTGGAGAATTGGAAGAAGGACGCGAAGAACGTCTCGCATCTGACGTCGGAGAGGGTTGGGTTGGGCAATGCGTGCGGCGATCCGGGCGATGGATCGAAGGGATGGAAGAACTTTCTCCATGGCAGCCGCAACTTCTATTGGGCAGGCGTCAAGGCCGTGACAAAACAGCAGGGCGCCGCAATGAACCTGGTGGTGGACGATCGGGCTGAGCTGGAGGCGGGCCTAGAGACGCATTCCACGAAACCCGTGTTGCTTCCGGTGGGCAGCGGGTACTTTCCGGTGGTGCAGGCGAACGGCTATTATATTTCCGGTACCAGCGTGGCGGCCGACTCCACTGTTTCTGCATTCGATCCGGCACACTATCTGAACTCGCCCGTTGTTCCTTACGCAGTATGGGCTAACAACTGGAAATTCTTGAATCTCGGAGGAAGGAAGCTGCAGCAGGGGGACTTTGGCCTAGCGATCCAGAATAGCACGGGAGCGAACACAGCGTTTGTTTACGGCGACAGCGGCACACAGAATAAGGTGGGGGAGTCATCGCAGAAGCTGCACACCACGCTGGGCGGAGGCGCGGGGCTTGTAACGTTCATCGCGTTTCCGGGGTCGGGCTCGGGTCCGGCACTGGAAAAAATCCTGAGTCCCTGATTCCGGCCAAGGTGAGGATCTGCACGCAGAGGTTGGGCGCGAGTGCGCCGGAGCTGGCCGCAAGACTGGCAATGGGCCGAGAGATGCGCGAGCCTCCAAAGCCAATAGACCAAATTCCGACTTCGGCGGAGCTCTACAAGAACTTCATGTCGGCGCTGAAGTGGTGGACCATTGTGCCGTAGAGTGGCGTCGACGACGAAGAAGCAGATCAAGCGGAGACGGCAAGAATCCTAATGGTGCCAGTCACGCGTTTTTACTCACGCCCGCCCCTTAGCTTGCTTGGATGGCTTCTCGTTCTCGCCGGCCATGTTTTTGCGGCCACGGACGTCCGCGTAGATTTCATCCTGGATACCGCTGACCCATCCGGAAATCCCATACAGCAGCATCGCTACTATTCCGTCTACCGGCCTGACGGGCTGCCGAAAACCAATCTGGTGCCGATGGTGCTGGTGTTGGAAGCGAGCCCTGCGAGCGGTCCGGCGACCTTCTTCCGCGATACCGCAGCGAGGGCGGGATTCGTCGTCGTCTCGTGCTCGTTCTCGGGAAATGCGAGCGGTACGCCCGGAACCGTTTGGACCGCGGACGATCCGCGCGTGGTCGGGTACGAGGATTACGACTACCTCAGCGAGGTGATCCGCCGCGTTAGCGTTTCGGAAAATGCCGGCGACGCCTTCCTCACCGGAATTTCCAAGGCGGCTCACATGACCGAGGCTTACGCCTGCGAGCGGCCGCAAAGCCTCCGCGCCGCGGGTCCGCTCGATGAATTTATGCAGGCCGGTAATCTGCCGGTCGCGCCCGTGCCCCTGATCATGTTTCAAGGCACTCTGGATACCAACGTCCCCTACACGATGGTCAAGGACACGGTGGACGTGTGGCGCGCGGTGAACGGCCTGTTGGAGGTGACGCCGGTTACCACTTACGAATCGTCCCCGCTGATGCCCGGCAAAGTGACGCGGGCCACCTGGCGCCCCGACGCGGGCGGACCCGAGATCGCGATGGTGACGATCGTTGGTGGCACGCACACCTACCCCACCCCAACGGTGCAGACCGGCTACGATTACCCGGCGGCAGTGTGGTCGTTCTTCAGCCGCTACGTCAGCGACAACAAGGGCGCGCCGCGCATCGTGGCCAAGCCCGTGGATAACGTACAGCCGAGCGGAATGCCGGCCAGCTTTCGCGTGACGGCGCTCGGTGATGCGCCGCTGCAGTATCAGTGGCAGCGCAACGGCATCGACATCCCCGGCGCGACGGCGGACTGGTTGACCCTGCCGCCGCTGACAGGGGCTGATGACGGAGCCTTCTTTCAAGCTGTCGTCAGCAATGGTTCAGGAACAGTTACCAGCGCGGCCGCGAAACTGCGCGTCGTGCCGGCCATCGCGGGTCCGTCGGACGCAGCGGCCATCGCGGCGGGACCGGTCGAACAGGTGGTGGTCGCTGGGCAGGATGTGCAATTCAGCGTCTCCGCTGCCGGCACTGGTCCGCTGAGCTATCAATGGCGCAAGAACGGTGTAAACATCAACGGCGCCATCAGCCCGCTGCTCGACCTCCCGGCGGCGATCTCCGCGGACAGCGGTGCCACTTTCAGCGTCGTGGTTAAGAACGGCAGTGGCAGCGCGACCACCAATCCGGCCACGCTCACCGTGACACCCGCGGCGGGAGCGCCCATCATGATTGCGAACCCTGTGCGGGTGCGGACGCGGCCCGGTCAGGCTGGGACATTCTCGGTGATGGCATGGAGCCTGACTCCGGTAAGCTACCAGTGGCAGAAAGGAACTTTTACGGGGACGATGGCCGATATCCCGGGCGCGACCGGCGCGACCTACACCGTTTCCTTGCCGGCGCTGGCCGATCACACCACCATGTTCCGGTGCATTGTCTCAAATGCGGCCGGCAACGTCACCAGCGCGAGTGAGATGCTGTTCGTGACGGCGGCGCTCGCGCGTCCGACGCAGATCATCAGTTTATTGGCGACGGAGGTGCAAGTGGGTGCCGCCTTTCAATACACAATCTTGTCGACGGGTGGCACCGCGCCGGTCGTGTTCAGCGCCGCGCCCCTCCCAGATGGGCTCACGCTTGACCCGGCCACGGGAATTATCTCGGGAATTGCGAAGGCGGTAGGCAATACACAGGTGCTGGTCCAAGCGTCCAATAGCGCGGGGAGCGTTTCACAAGGTCTGACCATCTCGGTGGGCGACTCTGCGCCAGTGGTCTCCCTTGCCACGTGGCGTCGCACGACGTTCGGGGTAAGCTCGATGAATCCGGCCATAGCGGGCGACACGGCCGATCCCGATGGCGACGGCTTCACCAACCTGCAGGAATTCAACGCCGGCACCAACCCGCTCGATCCCACCAGCGTTCCCGTCGCAGCGGCCGGTGAGTCTCCACCTCCGTCTTAGTTCTCAACCAACTTAAGATACAGACCCAGATAATAAGGCAGCAAGAACGACGCCCCATCCGCCACTCGCCGGCCATTCCCGCGGGAATCGAGCGCCCAGGGATCGTGGTTCCACTTGTCAACGTAACGCTCGTCGATCGGCAACACTCTGCCATCCCGACGGCTCCCGCGGCGATCCGACCCGCGCACATACTCAGGCAGCAGAACGATATCTTTTCGATCACTATTGGTGAGAGCCCAATTCGCACGATCGAGGGGATAGCGCTTTAAAGTATCTACCGACTCCTCCAGCCACGCTCCCGTCGGCGTAAGATCCTGTGGACCGAATGCATCCTCAAACTTCAGGCCGGGCACACTGGCCGCGTACAAAAAGTTGAACAGCGGATTCAATTCGAACTTCTCCATCGTCCAGCGATGATAAAACGCCAAACCGAAAAGCTGGCGCAGCTTGGGATCCGTCTCATACTTCAAGAGGCAATAGAAATTCATGAACGCCATCTCGTCGTCCGACTGGTTGCCGGAGCCCGGACCCGCGTTGGTCTTCGAGATGGCAACGTTAGCCGCGTACCCGTGCTTCTCGATCAATTCCCGGGCCGCGTCTCCATATTTACGATTGCCGGTGATGTGCTCAGCGGTGCGCAGATACGACAGCATACTCAGTGAATTGAGACCCCTGTCCTCCCACCAATACCCGTAGGAATTCAATTCTTCGGGATTGAAAACACCCC
>JBBSHP010000142.1:0-8568 GCA_038232555.1 Bryobacterales bacterium | reverse complement strand
TGATCGAGAAGCCGGAGCCAGACTACCCTGCCCTCGCCCGGCAGGCCCGGATCCAGGGGACAGTCCGCTACAACGCAACCATCTTGAACGACGGCACAGTCGGTAGTATCACGCTCGTGAGCGGTCATCCCTTGCTAGTGCCCGCAGCCACCGAGGCAGTGCGGCGGTACCGCTACCGCCCCGTCTTTCTAAACGGGCAACCCGTCGAGGTACTTACGGAGATTGACGTGAGCTTCGTGCTTACGCACTAGGCCGGTGAACGCGCTTTAGACTAAGTCGTCACCACCGCCGCTGTCGTCGCTACCTGAGTCGCTGTAGCTGCTATCGTCAGCCGAGACGTCCTGATAATCCGTTCCGCCATCCTGATCGTCTTGCACGGTGTCGTCGCTCGCATAAACGTTGTTAGCGCGATCGCCACCATCGGGATTGTTGTCCTGAGGCGAATCGTAGTAGTTGTTCACGATCGTTTCACCAGGCTGCCCAGCCCCTCCCATGAAGCCGCTGCCGCCCTGGTGACCAAATCCACCGCCACCGAATCCTCCACCGCCTAAGCCGCCGTGCATGAGGCTCGAGATGCCTTCAAAGGCCAAGGCACCAGCTGCAACACCGGCCGCCGTGGTCGCCGCGCTACGTAGAAAACTCGATCCACCGCCGGGCGCCGCGGCAGGAGGAGCACCGTAACCAGGAGCCGGGGCGCCATAGCCCGGAGGCGGCGCACCATATCCCTGAGGAACCCCGCCTTGCGCCGGCGGAGCTGCCTGAGAGTTCCGAAAGCCAGGAGCGGCGGGGGGCGGAGGAGGCGGATTTGAGTGGGAGCCGCCCCCGAAAAGACTACCCAAAAAGCTGGTCGGGGCTGCGGGATGCGCCTGCGCTGACGCAACCCGCTGTTGCAGATCCGCGATTTGCGCTTTGGCTTGATCGAGCGCAAGATTTTGGACCAGCACGGTTTGAACCAGCATGTAAAGCGAATCGGGCAGAGCGCCTATCTCTTGCCGAATCAGGTTTTCGGCTTCAGGATCTTTCTGGGCAAGCTGTGTTTGTGCAAGCTTACCGGCCAGATCGTCAATCAGTTTACGTTCTTGGGGGGTCATAGTTTTATCCTACGCTTTAATCCTATCTCTCTACTAGCAACGACGAATTTAGCCGGTCGAAAGTTCGCCCAATTTGGGTAGTCCGGTCTGAGTCTCAGCAGCGCCCTGCGCCGCGTCGTCGTCGTCCCACAGCAAATCGAGTAGCTCCGGTTTACCGACAGCAAGATATACCTTTGTGGTTGCCTCGAACAGCTCGGGTGCGATCCCGCTGAGGTCGCTCCCCAAGCATAGGTGCGAGAGGATGGCGCGCCACTTTCTCATCACAATCGCGCCCTTTTTTAAGCGCTCCTTCGGCGGGGCCTCTCCCAGTCCACTGAATACCATCAGCTCGTTCAGCAGCCTGCCTTCGGCGATCAGCAAGCGGTGCAGTGGCTTACGGAACCGTTTTTGTTTTTTGACGATCCTCAATATGTGTTCGGCGTGGCGAGGATCGTACATGCGGGCGAGTTCGGTCTCTCCGGCGGCCAGCAGCACCGCTTCTGTATCCTCCAGCGCCGACGTCATCTTTCGACGGGACATACGAAAGAACATGGTCATCATCGTCGAGTTGGTGACGTCATAGGTGAAATCTGTGCGCGAGAGCGGGCGGAAAGCGCGGCTCGATGCGTATGCCAATAGAGTGTACGCGCTCAACTGGTTCCGATAGCGGTCAAGATCAATAAAAAAATGCCGTAGGGCCAGCACCCGGAGCGCTCGTTGTAAACCGATAGACACCTTGGCATACGTGGTGAGGAACTGTGGCGTGCGCTCGCGCGGCGCTTCGAACCAGCGCGGGTCTGGAGTAAACGGCTCGACAGTTTTCATAGAGAATCTCCTCCCACTGCTGACTGATTGTACAGATCCCTAGCCCCTTTTTCCAAAACCTGGATCGTGCATGCCGCTGTCAGTTCCCTGCAACTGTTTGGAAAGACGATGCAAAGACCCACTCGAAAATACTTCTAAAAAGTTGTGACTGGCCGGTAACAATGTGGCGCTGTTACGATATACCAATGACCAGAAGAACCTTCGTCCCACTAGCGGCGGCTACAGCGGCCACCCGCCTGATCGCCGCGCCAACGCCCGACCAGCCAGTCCAACGCAAGGGCCGGTTGAAGCAATGCGTGACGGGCGGGGTTTTCGGCAAGGGCCACACACTCGAAGAAAACGCGCAGAATGCGGCGCGCCTCGGTGCGAAAGGCTTCGATCTCATCGGACCGAAGGACTGGCCCATCTTGAAGAAATATGGATTGCTTCCGACCATGTGTCCTGGATTCGGTGGAACCATCCCCGATGCCTTGAACAGGAAGGAAAACCATGCCCGTATTGAGAAGTCGATGCACGAAGGCCTTGATGTATGTGCGGCCGGGAGCGCGCCTAACCTGATCACATTTTCAGGCAATCGAGCCGGCATGGCCGACGCCGAAGGGGCGGACAATGTCGTGGCTTTCCTGAACAAGGTGAAGGCCCACGCCGAAGACAAGGGCGTGACGATTTGCATGGAGTTGCTGAACAGCAAAGTGAATCATAAGGACTACATGTGCGATCACAGCGCATGGGGCGTCGATGTTTGTAAGCGCGTGAATTCGACTCGCGTGAAGCTACTTTACGATATTTATCACATGCAGATTATGGAGGGGGACATTGCCCGCACGATCCGTGAGAGCCTCCCGTACATTGCTCATTTCCACACCGGCGGCAATCCGGGCCGGCATGAAATCGACGGAACCCAGGAATTGGACTATCATTTTGTAGCGCAGACGATTGCAGAGGCCGGCTTCCAAGGCTACCTTGCGCACGAGTATTCGCCGGCCACGGGCAACGATCCGCTTAAATCGCTGGATGAGGCGATGCGGATTTGTGACGTCTGACGCGAGCCCTACTGGCGATCCGATCCTCAGCTCACCTTCACCGCCAGGAACGCTTCCTGCGGATTCTCCAGCGTCCCACTTTGCCGCGATCGAAGGCGAAATCCTCCTACACGAAAGCTCGGAGTCGGCTCAACCACCATTGAATTTGCGCCGGCGTTCTGCGCATTCATCTCCCCCGCATCGCAACAAGAAGATCACATTCGGGGCTTCTCAGCGGCGGTTGCAGCCGCGAGGGTCAGAGTGCTCAAAATACGGAAATGGTCTTCATGGCTACGGCTCCCCGGTTTCAAGAAGGCCTTCAAGTTCGGCAAGAGCGGAGATATCCTTCTCTCGACCCGCGGCTCGTTTCGACTGAATCAACCCGGGCAGGTCGAGCGTTGCGATCTGGCGTTCGAACGCTTCAACCATAATCGAATGCCTCTGCACTGCGGCGAAGTTGCCGAGGCCGGGTACCTCAGCGAGCAGGTCGATTGGGCCGATGTCGGTCTGAAGCGTTAAAACCGTCGCGCTGCGCAGCGTCCCTTCATCCCAGACGAACGGCAGGCCGATTGGAAAGCCTCTCGGCCGTGGATGGAATGGAGCTAATGCCTCCCTTAGCCGACGCAAGTTCGACGAGGATCGCGAATAGCAAATATCTAAATCGTACGTGACTGTCGAACTCCCGTGAAACGTGGCGGCAACACCTCCGATAACGACAAAATCGACTGCCGTATCGGAGAGCACTTGGATCGCTTTTGCGAGTTGCATCAGCAACGCCGGCGGGCAACTCCGCGCACTTGTTCGAGCGCCTCGGTCGCGCTCTCCAATTTTGCCGCCCGTTCAGCAGGCGTTAGACGCAACTGCTCCACGAGCAATGTCAAATCGATGCCGTAGTTGCGCGCAGCTTCGATGCGACTTCCGAGTGCGGGATTGAGCAGACGAGCTTCGGCGCGAGCTAACTGCTCCGGCGTCAATGGGCGAAGCGTCTTCACACCCTGATGTTAACGCCTCCCGCCGCTAAGCTGCGCGGGCGCCCATGAGGAAAATGAGGCTATGAAGCGCCCCGAATATAACGATTGGGGGATCACTCGCATAAGTCCAAACATCCCGCCCTACTCATTATCTGATCCCCCGCGCACCTTCAGCACCGCCAAAAACGCTGCCTGCGGAATCTCCACCCGCCCCACCCGCTTCATACGCCGCTTGCCCCCTTTTTGCTTCTCCAGCAGCTTGCGCTTTCGTGAGATATCACCGCCGTAGCATTTCGCCAGAACGTTCTTCCGCATGGCCGCGATCGTTTCGCGTGCCACGATTTTGTTTCCGATGGCCGCCTGCAAACCTCGCGCTCCAAACGTAACGGAAAATCCGAAAGCGAAACCAATCGACGGCTAGATAAACACTTCCTCAGAAAACACGGCACGGACGCCTACTACGGCCAACCGGCTTCGTAGGACATCCTTTACTGTCCTCCAAGAAACTCAATGTTTTTTGTCCCCTGCGGAGCCAAAATGGCGCTCTCTCAGTAGAACCGCTTTTAAGGCTCAGTCCGATGGAGGCGGCTTCCAGCGAATACAAAAACTAAACACAAGAGGATACATCAATGTCACGATTTTTGATTAACGAATTCGGACCGGTTTTCACCTTGGTCCGCAACTCAGTTCTTTTCCCCATGGCCGTTCTGTCGCTTAGCCTTTCGGCCGCGGCGGGTTCGGCGCAGGGAGGCAGTTGCACAGACATCCCACTGCGGTTCACGCTGCTTCATAGCGCGACGGTGATGAATTTGGATGGAAACAGCAACGGTTCCATTGTGCCTTCAGCCATCGTCGGCGATGGCAATGATGTGTATACCAATGGCTCGGGCCTCAGCGCGACGATCAAGTGCGATACCTCCGACGCGGTCCTGAACCTGATCGTGAGCAAACGCAAGGTGACCGCGATCTTGCCTGCGCCGATCCTCAATAGCGGCGCAAATTCCCAAACCCCGCCTGCCGGCTCATACACCGACAACGGCGTTCTTAACGTGCGGAACATCCTCTGCCAGGGCTGCTCGAACCCGGGCCAGCCATTCGTGACGCGCGGTGGCGTGGAGTTAGATTCGATGTACAACCGCGCCACCTATCATGTGCTCTTTTTGCCAGTGCAAAACATCTCAACAATTTCGCAGTTTGCGCCAGATTTGGATAATGACGCCAGCTGGACCAGTGTTGCCAACACACCGAACGCGAGCTCGTTGGTCCTCGTTCTTCCTCAACCCTACAACTGCTCTACGACGCCGGGTGGGACGCAGGCCGTCTACCCTTCCTGGATCGTTCGCGGAACGCTACAGAATCAGGCGACTACGCCGAGCTATCTTCAGCTTGGCACTCTCATCGGTTCTGGAAACGCGCCTGCCGGTCAGTTCTCGATGCCATTCGAATACAAGATCGAAGCGCTAAGCTGCTTCCATCCGTACTAACTCCAGCGCTGACGAAACATTATTCGGGTGACATAATGAGCTACACAGTCCGATGTCGCCCGATCGTCAGGTTACGGAGTTGCTGTCTGCGTGGCGCAGCGGTGACAGTGACGCGCTCGAACAACTCATTCCGATTGTCTACGACGAGCTTCGGCGGGTGGCCGGCCGTTTCATGCGGAACGAGCAACCCGGTCACACTCTGCAGACCACAGCGCTGGTTCACGAAGCCTATCTTCGCCTCGCGAACGAGCAAGACCGGATTTGGAAAAGCGGGCGCATTTCTTCGCGGTCGCCGCGCAGATCATGAGAAACCTGCTGGTAGATCGAGCACGCGCGGCCAGCAGAGCCAAACGTGGGGGCGGTGCCGCTCAGGTCGTGCTGGATGAGGTTCCTGCCATGGTGACCGCCGATCCGGACGACCTCCTGGCACTGGATGAAGCTCTGGGCCGTCTGGGCGAGATCGATCCGCGGGCGGCCCGCATCGTGGAATTGCGTTATTTCGTGGGATTGAGCAACACCGAAATTGCGGCGGTCCTGCGCACTTCCGAGAAAACAGTCAAACGGGACTGGAGCGCCGCAAAAGCCTGGCTGCAGAGTGAATTGAGAAGCCGAAGGTAGAGTGCTATGACTGCTGAACGCTGGACAAAAGTGAAGGAGATTTTTGCGGATGCGCTCGAACACCAGCCCGCCGACCGGAAGCTGTTCGTACAAGAGGCGGCCGGTGGGGACGCGCAAGTGCTTAACGAAGTCTACCGAATGATCGCGGAGGATGAGAGGGAAACGGGCTTGCTCTCGCGCCCCGCGTTGGTGTTTGCAAGAAGGCTGAACGGCGAAGCAGGCCCGCGATTTCCCCCATCCACAATCGTTGCGCGGCGCTTCCGGATCGTCCGATTCATCGCGCATGGTGGCATGGGAGAGGTGTACGAAGCCGAAGACCCGGAGTTAGGCGAACGGGTAGCGCTTAAGACGATACGCCCGGGTGCCGCTCCCAACGAAGATTTGCTTGCGCTCTTGAAGAAGGAGGTCCAGCTGGCACGGCGCGTCACGCACCCCAACGTCTGCCGCATTTACGATCTGGCGCAGCATGACGATCCCGACAGCGATCGAACCACAACGCTGTTATCGATGGAATTGCTCCAGGGGCACACTCTAGCGGAGCAGTTGAGCAATCACGGCCCCATCCCATGGCGCGATGCACTTCCGCTGATTGAACAGATCGGCGCTGGCATACAGGCCGCCCAGGATGCCGGGATCATCCATGGCGATCTGAAACCGGCTAACGTGATGCTGGCTCCGGGCCCAACTCAAGGTGCGCTTCGCGCCGTGGTGATGGATTTCGGTGTCGCGTTGCCGGCAGCACAGGCCAGCCGCGGGGGCAGGCGTGGCGGCACACCGGGATACCTTGCTCCCGAACAAGCGGAAGGTCGCTCCATTTCCAGCGCGACCGATGTGTACGCCTTTGGAGTCATGATCGCCGAGATGCTCGGAGCGGGCCGCCCACCGGAATTCCAGCTCAAATCCGCGCGAATGCCCGCGGCGTGAACGCGTATTCTGGAACGCTGCGTCGATCCTGATCCGGCCCGCCGGTATCCGTCTGTAGCCCAAGCGGTGAAGCTGCTGCGCTCTTCGATACAAGGGCGCTGGCAACCACTCCTGAGAGTGGCCGCCGTGCTCGCGCTGGTTGCCGTCGGCGTGGGCCTCGCGAAACGCCAGTGGACGGCAGGCAATCCAGTGCTTCAACAGCTTTTCACCGAAACCCCGGGAGAGTACGTCTGGAGCGTATCGCCGGATGGCCGTGCCATCGCCGAAACTCTTTGGGACACGGGCGACCTCGCGATTCGCGATGTCGCGAGCGGGAAAGTACGCCGTCTCACCCATGCGCCGGGACAAGCCTGGGGCGCAATTTTTTCACCCGACAGCCGGCAGCTTGTCTATCGCTGGAACAGCGGTGAATTTCGCATCATCGGGGCGGATGGCAAAGGCGAACGCTTACTGTATAAAGAGGCTAGCCAACGTTACAAGGTGCCGCTCGATTGGTCGCTGGACGGCAAGAGCATATTGGCTGAGTTCGGCAGCTCGCTCGCCACGATTGCCGTTGCCGATGGGTCGTCCTCGCCGGTAAGTGGCATGAAAGCGCTCCGGACGCCGCGGGCGCTATTCACGCCCGATGGGAGTGGGATCGTGTTCGAAACGCAACAGCAGGACAGCAAAGAATCTCTGTTCGATATACACCGGATCTCATGGAGCGGTGTCGAGACGAACCTAATCGAACATCCCGCTAACGACACTCTCATCGGGTGGTCACCGGATCATCGCAAGCTCATTTTTTCGAGCGATCGGAGCGGCCGATACGGCATCTGGGGCGGCCAATGTTTCCGATCGCGGAGCGGCGCGGGAGGCCCAGGAGTTGCGGCCAGGTGCGGGCGAGATCGAGCCTTTGGGCATCAGCCGGAATGGGTCGCTGTTTTACCGGCTGGAGGCACAAAGCGCGAACGTGTACACGGCTACGCTGGACCTCAACGCGAGACGAACTACATCGCCCCCGAAACCAATCGTGACCCGGTTCAACGGGCCTTATGAATATCCGAACTGGTCCGAGGACGGAGCTCGCCTGGTGTTCAGCTCGCGGCAAGATATCCGCAATCCCGAGCTGTTAATTTACACTCCCGCCGATGGCGCCACCCGGAAGGTGCCTGTGGATTTGTCCCACGTTTGGCGACCCCAATGGTACGCGCGTAGTGGAACCATAGTGGCCATTGGCCAGTCGAAGGACGGCGGCAAGGCCCACTTTCGGATCGATCCTGAAACCGGAGCATTGCGCCCACTGATCGACTCCAAAGACCTGGAGAGCACATTCGAAGGGGTGTGGTCGGCGGATGGCGCGACCATGTTTAATCGCTATACCGACTGGACGCGCGGGCTGTTCCGGCTCAACGTGAACACCGGCGAACGGCGGCTTCTTTATGTGCCTCCCGCGGGCGTGAATCTCGGACTCGAGAACCTTGCATTATCGCCAGATGAGCGCATGTTGGCTTTTCACGCCCGGGACGCGGCGGGAAAGGCGAGTTTGATGCTTATACCGGCGCAAGGCGGCGAGGCCCGGCCTTTGTTGACAATCAGCCAGCCCGAGGAGTTTTTATATGGATCGTTCACCTGGACGCCCGATTCGAAGCAGATCCTCGCCTCACGTACCAAG